>DATBFY010000469.1:0-4445 GCA_036558265.1 Tepidisphaeraceae bacterium
ATCTCGTGCCGTCGTTGTTGGCGGCATAGTTAAGCGGACGCCGACCTTTCGCTTCGATCTTCGCCACCGGCGGGAGCGTCGCCACGATCTTCCCCAGCGTCGTAAGGCTCGCCAGTTCCTTCCCGTCCACGATGAGCCGAAGCCCCGCGCCCTTTCCATATCGATTGCCGGTTCGATCCCAGACGATCGACACCCGACGCCCGCGATATCCGATGTCATCCAGGCAGAAGTAATCCCAGTCGTCCGGCACGAGCGGACGCACTTCGATCGTGTCATCCCCCCGCGGCCGCAGCCCGCACAATCCGGTGATGATCAGGTCCTCATATCCCGAGTGAAAATAGTGCTCGCTGTGGTTGTAGCTGTCATAACCCTCCCATGACCCCGTATCCGGATTCGCCCCCTCGGCGATGTACGGCCGGCCGTTCTTGCGCTGCGTCATCGTGTAGACCTTGAGCAGCTTGAAGTAATCCGCCTTGCTGACGACGTTCTGCTGGTAGTTATTCAGAAGATTCGCGAACGCCTCAAGCGTCTGCGTCGTCGCGTACGGCCAGCTCTGCCCGCTCCACCAGCAGCAGTGGTTGGTCACCAGGAACTGCGGATCGTGCCGCTCGGTCGTGGTCGGGCCAAACGGCGCGAAGAAGTAGTCCGGATCCATCAGGAACCGCCACGCCTTCGCGTATTCGCCCCCCTGCTCGACCAGGTCGAACTGCCACGGCACGAACCCGATCTCCTCGCGCCCGTGATCGCTTCCCGCGTATTTCCCGGTCTCGTAGTTCAGCGTGTTGGCATGGACTTCGTTCCCCTCCTTGTCGCGCTCGTCGTTCTTGAAGCGATGGAAGAAGAACTGTCGCCTCGGATCCCACAGCAGCTCGTGAACTTTTCGCCGAATGGACTCGGCCTTGGCCGTATACGCTCGCTCGATGTCGGGTTTCCCCGCCAGCTTCGCGATCGCCGCGATCGCCCGCGCGTCGGCGTACATGTACGCGTTCATGCTCGGCCGATACCCCGGCCCGCCGCGCAGGATGTCCTGCGTCTGCCGGCTGGTGATGTTGTATTCCATCCCCTCGTCGTGGCCGTTCTGGAAGAACAGGCCGACCTTCGGGTCGAAGTGCGTCGCCTCCCACCCTTCGTAGTTTTTCACCAGGTCCCCCAGCAGATCGACCGCGAACGCCGGATCATCCTGCACGACCGCCACCGCCCACGTCGCGTCCGCCAGCCACGTCGCATACCGCCGGGGCTGGGCCCCTTGCGTGCGGAACCAGTACCGCGCGTAATCCTGCGAGTAATTGGGGTCCTTCAGCCACCGCAGCTCGTAAAGCTGATGACCCGCCGGACATGAGATCGACCCGTATCGCCCCGACCAGAACGGACGATCGATAAATTCGGTAAAGTTGTACCCGCTCGCCGGCGAGCCGTAGACGACATGCTTGGTGACCAGCTCCCAGCGATAGTAATAGGTCGTGTCGATGTCCGCGTCCGGCGTCTGGAGGAACGGGATGTTGGCCTTGTACCAATCCCAATCCTTGTTGTCCCAGAACGTCTGACGGTCGAGCATCTTCTGCTTATCCAGCACCTGGGCGTCCGCAAGCATGGGAAATACAAAAGCAAGGGTCAGGAAAAGCACGACAGGCGAAACGCGGCTCATGCGTCAAAACCTAAGGCAGAACGCGCCAAACTGAAAGCCGCTGTCGTGTGGGGGCAATTTTCGTTGCAGTCCGCCGCGCCCGATCCAATAATGGCAGCCACCCGTTGGAGTGGACGCATGTCGGAGTTTCGTAGTTTCGGCCTGGTAATCGTCCTCTTCGTCGGGGTCGGCGGCTGCACCTCCCTTCTCTCCCAGGACATCGTCAAGGCCCCTAACGCCGGCAAGACCGTCCGTCAGCTCGGCGACGCCGAAGAGGACGCCCTCGAGGATCAGTTCATCACCCGGCAGGAGCGCGTGGACGTCGGCCCCCCCGCCGCTTCTCTCTCCACCTGGATCGTCGAAGCCTGGAGCGTCAACGTGGACGCCCGCCTCCGCGAGAGCCCGGAACCCGGCGACGACGCCGGCTTCATCGAGAGCTTTCAGGACGAGTACGACCAGGCCGTGGGCGAGCGCGTCAACCTCTGCATTCTCAACAGCACGACGCTCGACGTCCTCGCCGCCGCCGCCGCCGGACGTGGCGGCCGGCGCATGCACTTCCAATTCGGCATGCTCACCAGCTCGCGCGAATTGGCGGCCACACGCCCCTCCGCCGCCGCCGTCGGAACCGGGCTTAAGCTCCCGCGCGGCACCATCTTCCTCCTCCACGGCATCGGCGACCGCAAGGACCGCGTCCCCTACCTCCTCTGGTCCCGCATCCTCGCCCAGGCCGGATTCCGCACCGTCCTGGTTGACCTCCGCGGCCACGGCCGATCCACCGGCCGCTACATGACCTACGGCGTGACCGAGTCGCATGACCTCCGCCAGCTCCTCGATGCCTTCTACGACCGCGGCCTGATTTACGGCCCCGTCGCCGCCTTCGGCGTCTCATATGGCGCCGCGACCGCCATCCAGTGGGCCGCCATCGACCCGCGCATCAAGGCCGTCGTCGCGTTCGAGCCCTTCTGCACGCTCCGCCAGGCCGTCACCGACTTCGCCCCCGTCGTGCTCGGCGGGCTCTCCTTCCTCGCCACGCAGCCGCTCCTCCGCGCCGCCACCGATTCCGCCGCCGCGCTGGCCGGCTTCGACCCCGACCAGGCCAGCCCGCTCGAAGCCATCCAGCACACCCGCGCCCCGATCCTCCTGGTGCACGGCACGGACGATCACCACCTCCCCGCTCACCACAGCGAGCAGCTCCACGACGCCGCGCCCGATCATTCCGACCTCTACCTCGTCGAAGGCGCCAACCACCTGACCCTCTGGATCCACGACCTCACGGACGTCCGCCAGCACGTCAACGAATGGCTCGACCAGCACTTCGCCCCACCCCCGCCACCCAGCACGCGTCCCATCCCCGCCTTAGCCGCCCGCCACAATTGAATCCCTCTCTGCTTTGCCCATAATCCGCCTGAAAGGTGAGAGGCGCGCGCGCTTTCTTCTCGCTTCTCACTCTCGCTTCCAACGTCTGAAAGGATTTCCCATGAAACAACCCCTCCGCGTCGCCATCACCGGCCCCGCCGGGCAGATCGGATATGCCCTGGTCTTCCGCATCGCCTCCGGGCAGATGTTCGGCGCCGACCAGCCAGTCATCCTCCAGATGATCGAGATCCCCAACGAGAAGGCCATGAGCGCCCTGCGCGGCGTCGCGATGGAGCTCGACGACTGCGCCTTCCCGCTCCTGGCGGACATGATCCTGACCGACGATCCCAACGTCGGGTTCAAGGACGCCAACTGGAGCCTCTTGGTGGGCGCCAAGCCCCGCGGGCCGGGGATGGAGCGGGCGGACCTCTTGAAGGACAATGGCAAGATCTTCATCCAGCAGGGGCAGATCATCGACCGCATCGCCGCGCACGATGCGCGGGTCGCGGTCGTCGGCAATCCGGCCAACACCAACGCGATGATCGCCGCCAGCCAGTTCCGCCGCCTGACGCCCGACCGCATCACCGCCATGGTGCGCCTGGACCAGAACCGCGCGGCCACCCAACTGGCGAAGAAGGCCAACGTCCCGCTCACGGCCGTCAGCGACGTCTACATTTTCGGCAACCACAGCCCGACGATGTTCAGCGCCTTCCACCTGGCGAAGATCAACGGCAAGCCCGTGACCGAGCGGATCGGCCACGCGGAGTGGCTCCGCGGCGAGTTCCAGGAGACGGTGGGCAAGCGGGGCGCGGCCGTGATCGCCGCCCGCGGCGCGAGCAGCGCCGCCAGCGCCGCCAACGCCCTGGTGGATCACGTGCGGGACCTGGTGACCCCCGGCAAGGTGCACAGCGTCGCCGTCAAGAGCAACGGCGACTACGGCTTCGACCCCGACGTCTGGGCGGGCCTGCCGGTCAAGACCACCACCGCCGGCAGCTACGAGGTCGTCAAGGGCCTGGCGATGGACGACTTCGCCAGGCAGAAGATCGCGGCCACCAACAAGGAACTGGTGGACGAGCGGAACACGGTGAAGGAGATGCTGAAATAAGGGCGTGAAGCGGGAAGACGTGAAACGTGAAGCGCACGGCTAACCGTGATCTTCATGTTTCATGTTTCATGTTTCACGTTTCGGTTCGGGTCTCGACGCTTCCGCCGCTCAGAAGTTCCCGCTCGCCGGCGCGGTCACCGGCGTGGCGATCCAGGGCGGCTGGGCGCCGATCACCCACTGCGATCCCGGGCTCACGCCGCTGGGGAGGGTGAACTCCAGCGTCGTCGGCGAGACGTTGACCACCGCCGTGGCGATCTGATCATCGAAGGTGATCGAGTCATCGGCGGGTGCGCCCGTCAGCACCATCGGACGGTCGAAGGTCAGCGTGCAGGTGGAGCCCTGCGCATCGGCCGCGACGAC
>DATBFY010000470.1:0-14144 GCA_036558265.1 Tepidisphaeraceae bacterium
TCGTGGTGGGGATCCGGTTGGTGGGTGAGTGGTTCGACGCGCGGGAGATCGGGCTGGCGGAGGGGATTTACGGCGGGCTGGGGAACTTCGGGATGGCGGCGGCGACATTCGGGCTGCCACTCGTGGCGTTGCTCTGGGGCGATCGTGAGAACGGGTGGCGGTTTGCGATGATGGTGAGTGCGGCGCTGTGCGTGATCTGGGCGGGGGTGTTTTATCGGTACGCAGAGGACACGCCGCCGGGGCGGCATTTTAAAAGGCCAAAGAAGAGTGGGGCGCTGGAGATTTCATCCCGCGGGGACCTGTTTGCGCTGATGTTCATGCAGGTGCCGCTGGTGCTGTGCATGGGGATCACGGCGTGGAAGCTGGTGGGGGTGCACTTGCTGCCGACGTGGGCGTCGTACGTCGTCTACGTGCTGCTGGCGTGTCTGCTGGGGCAGCAGGTTAGGAAGATCTAACGGGTGAACCAAGCAGTGGCGACGAGCGGCGGCGAGCCGGAACATCGATACCGGTTCGCGCAGGTAGCGATCCTGTGCCTGTGTTACGCGGTGACGTTCGGCGGCGAGCTGGCGGTGGAGAGCATGCTGCCGCAGTACCTGGAGAAAATGTTCGGATTGTCGGTGGCGGTGGCGGGGGTGCTGGGGGCGGGGTTCGCGTTCGCGAGCCTGATTGCGCGGCCGCTCGGCGGGCTGCTGGGTGACCGACTGGGGAGGCGGCCGATCATGATCGTGTCGCTGGCGGGTTCGGCGGCGGGGTTCTTCGCGATCATGCAGATCGGACCGGGCTGGCCGCTGTGGGGGGTGATGACGGTGGTGTTCCTGGCGGGGATGTTCCTGATGGCGGGGAACGGGGCGAACTTCTGCATCGCGCCGCTCATTAAGAAACCGCTGACGGGACAGATCGCGGGGTTGATCGGGGCGTATGGGAACGTGGGATCGGTGGCGTTTCTGACGATCCTGTCGCTGACGACGCCAAAGGTGTTTTTCGTGTCGATGGCGGTGACGGGCGTGGCGGCGTTTGGGGCGTGTTTTCTGATTCGGGAGCCGGTGGCGATTGGGACCGCCGGGCATGGGGAGGAGCGGGCCGAAGAGCAAGGCGTCGAGGCGGTCGTGAGCGGGCCGGTGTTCGCGTGACGAAGAAGAGGCTCGGACGGCGTCCCAGCCTCCCAGAGACACGCAAGCGAGCGAGTTTCGTATGAACTCCGAGAATTTCACGGAAGAGCAGAAGCAGTATCTGGACGGGTTCGTCGCCGGGTCGGGGCTGCGCAAGGCGATGAGCTTGCCGCAAGTCGGTCAGGCGGCGTCGGTGGATATTCATCGACTGGCGCAGGATCGGCAGGTGGCGGCGGGGGGAAAACTCGTGGCCGAGGAGCAGGCCAAGCGGAACAAGAATGGGTTGGATCTCTGGGACCAAGTCGCGGCGCATGCGCGCGAGGGACGGTTTCCGAAGGGGACGGACGTGTTCCTGTTCAAGTTCCAGGGTTTGTTTTACGTGGCGCCGGCACAGGACAGCTTCATGGCGCGGCTGAGGTTTCCGGGAGGGATCCTGAGCAGTCATCAGATGCGGGGGCTGGCGGACCTGGCGCAGGATCACGCGGGCGGGTACGCGGACGTGACGACGCGTGCGAACCTGCAGCTTCGCGAGATCGGGCCGCGGCAGACGGTGCCGCTGCTGATGGGGCTGGCGGACCTGGGGATCATCCACCGCGGGGCGGGGGCGGACAACATCCGAAACGTGACGGCGAGCCCGACCGCAGGGATCGACCGGCAGGAGCTGATCGACACGCGGGGCCTGGCGCGAGAGCTGCATTATTACATCTTGAATCATCGCGAGATGTACGGCCTGCCGCGGAAGTTCAATATCGCGTTCGACGGGGGCGGGACGGTCAGCGCGCTGGAGGATACGAACGACATCGGGTTTACCGCCGTGCGCGCGGGCGAGGGGAAGAGCGCGCCGGCGGGAGTTTACTTTCGATTGACGCTGGGGGGGATCACGGGGCACCGGGATTTTGCGCGAGACACCGGGTACATGGTGCGGCCGGGGGATTGCACGCTGGTGTCGCACGCGATCGTGAACGCGTTCAGCGAGCAGGGGGATCGCACGGATCGGAAGAAGGCGCGGCTGAAATACGTGCTGGACCGGATGGGACTTGATGCGTTCATGAAGGAGGTCGACACGCAACTGGGTAGGCTCCGTCCCCTCACCCCCTCATCTCCTCATCCCCTCATCAAATTCGCTCTCGACGATTGCGAGGCGCGGCCGGGGGTCGATCGGAACGGGCATATCGGCGTCCACGCGCAGAAGCAGGACGGGCTGTTTTACATCGGCGTGGTGCTGCCGGTGGGGCGGATGACGGCGACGCAGATGCGGGGGCTGGCGCGGATCGCCCAGCGGCACGGGTCGGGGACGATCCGGCTGACGGTCTGGCAGAACCTGCTGATCAGCGACATCGCCGAGGAAGACCTGGACCAGGTGAAGCTGGAGGTCGAGGCGCTGGGGCTGGGTTACCAGGCGACGAACGTGCGCGCCGGGTTGGTGGCATGTACCGGGAGCGCGGGCTGTAAATATGCGGCGGCGGAGACGAAGCGGCACGCGATGGAGATCGCGAAGTATGTCGAGGCGCGGGTGAGGCTGGACTCGCCGGTCAACATTCATTTGACGGGGTGTCATCATTCCTGTGCGCAGCATTACATCGGGGATGTGGGACTGCTGGCCACTCAGGTCGCCAGCCCGCATCGGGCGGAAGAGATGGTGGAGGGATATCACTTGTACGTCGGGGGTGGATACGGCGAGGGGCGGGGGATCGGGCGGGAGTTGTATCGGGATGTGCCGGCGGGCGACGCGCCGCGGGTGGTGGAGCGGTTGCTGCGGGCGTACCTGGACCATCGGAGCAGTTACCGTGAATCGTTCGTGGACTTCGTGCGGCGGCACGAGATCGACCAGTTGAAGGAGCTGTTGGAGCGCGATGCGGTCGCGGCATGACAACGGCCTCGTAGCACGGGCGCCCCGCCCGTGAGGATTTGAGATTTCATGGTGAAGACGAACATTCCTGCCCTTCCGGAGACGGCGCCGTTCAACCCGGGTCAGCGCGCGTGGTTGAACGGGTTTTTCGCGGGATTGGTGAATCTGGACAGGGAGTCCAAGGGCAATGTCATGCTCGCTGAGGTGAGCCCGCCGGCGGTTGCGCAGCAGCCGGCGGAGGAGAGTTTCCCGTGGCACGATCCGGCGATCGCGATGCCGGAGCGCCTGGAGCTGGCGAGGGAGAAGCCCCTGGAGCGGCGGATGATGGCGGCGATGGCGCAGCTCGACTGCGGGGCGTGCGGATATGTCTGCCAGAGCTACGGCGAGGCGATCGCGCGAGGGGAGGAGAAGAACCTGACGTTGTGTTCGCCGGGCGGAAAGGATACGGCGGCGAAGCTGAAGGAGCTGGTGCAGTTGCGGGTCAATGTGGGGCCGGTGAGTGCAAGTGCGAAACCGCAAGCGCCGGCCTCGACCGGTCAGGCGAAATTTGACCGCGCGCATCCGTTTGAGGCGCGATTGATTTGCGCGACGCCACTGAACCGGATGGGATCGGACAAGGATACGCGGCACGTCGTCCTGGAGCTGAAGGACTCGGGTCTGTCGTACAAGCCGGGGGATGCGCTGGGGGTCTGGCCGGAGAACTGCCCGGACCTGGTGGACGAGATCGTGGAGCGGCTGCGCGCCAGCGGGGCGGAGGACGTGCGCACGCCGGACGGCCAGCCGACGAGCTTGTACGAGGCGCTGGCGCGCGATTACACGCTGACGCACCCGACGGAGGAGCTGTTCGGGCTGCTGGGGCTCGAGCCGGTGGAGAACGTCTCGCTGGTCGACGTGCTGCGGCAGCACGGGCAAGGCGGCGGGACGCCGATCGACCCGGCGGCGTTCGTGGCGGCGCTGTCGCCGCTCCAGCCGCGGCTCTATTCGATCTCGTCGAGCCTGCTCGCGCATCCGGGGCAGGTACACCTGACCGTCGGCGTGGTGCGTTACCAGTCGGGGCGGGGGACCGCGTGCACGGGGACGTGCTCGACATATCTGGCCGAGCGCGTGCGGCCCGGGCAGCGGGTGCGGATCTTCACGCACGCGGGCGCGAAGTTCGGCCTGCCGGAGGACCCGGACGCGCCGATCATCATGGTGGGGCCGGGGACGGGGATCGCGCCGTTCCGCGCGTTTCTGGCGCATCGCAAGGCGCAGGGGGCGAAGGGGCCGAACTGGCTGTTCTTCGGCGATCAGCGGCAGGCGGTCGATTTCCTTTACGAGTCGGAACTGAACGCGCACCGGGCGGACGGGACGCTGAGCCGGTTGTCGCTGGCGTTCAGCCGCGATCAGAAGCACAAGGTGTACGTGCAGACGCGGATGCTGGAGGAGGCGCGGGAGCTCTGGCGGTGGCTTGAGCAGGGGGCGCACTTCTACGTCTGCGGCGACGCCAGGCGCATGGCCGCGGACGTGGACGCGGCGCTGAAACAGGTCGTGCGGGAGCAGGGGGGGATGAGCGACGAGGAGGCGGTGGCATACGTGGGGCGGATGGTGAAGGAGAACCGGTATCAGCGGGACGTTTATTGAGATAACGATTAATGAGGAATTCATGGCAGCGACGTCATCCTGGGGCGGTTTGACCGACGAAGGATCCGGCCGCGAGGGGACGTGGGCGCTGGTTCGGAGCAGGATCCCTCGCTCGTCTGAGACTCCCTCAGGATGACGATCTCGTACGGACCTCGGCAGATCGGCAATCGTCATCCCCTCATGGCTCGAGAAACCAAGACTCTCTGTCCCTACTGCGGCGTCGGCTGCGGGTTGCTCGCGACCTCGGACGGCGCGACGATCTCCAAGCTCCGCGGCGATCCGACGCACCCGGCCAACTTCGGCAAGCTCTGCCCCAAGGGGGGCACGGTGGCGCAGACGCTGGACGTGGCGACGCGGCTTCGCCGGGCGATGATCCGCACCCGCGACGCCGGGCCGGGGCGGCTGGACACGGCGTTCACGCCCGTGACGCCGTCGCGGGCGATCGAGCGGGTGGCGGGAAAACTCGGCCGGGTGGTGGAGAATCACGGCCCGGAGTCGGTCGCGCTCTATTTGTCGGGGCAGATGACCAGCGAGGCCCAGTACGTCGCGGCCAAGTTCGCGCGGGCGTGCCTGCGCACGCCGCACTGCGATTCGAACAGCCGGCTCTGCATGAGCAGCGCGGCGGCGGGGATGATGCTGTCGCTGGGCTCGGACGGCCCGCCGACGTGCTACGACGACATCGCCCACGCCGATGCGTTCCTGTTCGTCGGCTCCAACGCGGCGGAGTGTCACCCGGTCACGTTCGACCGGGTCAAGGAGCGGATCGACCGGGGCGCCCAGTGCGTGGTGGTCGATCCGCGGCGGACGCTGACCGCCCGGGCGGCGCACGTCCACCTCGCCGTGCGGCCGGGGACGGACCTGGCGCTGTTGAACGCCCTTCTCCATCTGTTCGCGAAGTGGGACAAGCTCGATCGCGCGTTCATCGCAGGGCGCACCGAGGGCTGGGCGGAGCTGGAGCGGCTCCTGGCGGATTACCCGCCGCAGCGGGCGGCGACGATCTGCGGCATCGACGAGCGGGACCTGCTCGCGGCCGCGCGGCTGCTGGCCGATCGCGAGCGGCTGATCACCTTCTGGACGATGGGGGTGAACCAGTCCACGCTGGGGACGTTCACGTCCAACGCGATCATCAACCTGCACCTGGCGAGCGGGCGGATCGGCAAGGTCGGCGCGGGCCCGTTCTCGCTGACCGGGCAGCCCAACGCGATGGGGGGTCGGGACGTGGGGTACATGTCGCACCAGCTCCCCGGGCAGCGGCTGGTCGCCGATGCGGCCCACCGCGCGCAGGTGGAGACGTTCTGGGGCCTGCCGGCGGGGCACCTCCCGCGGCACGCGGGGTACGATGCGCTGCGCATCTTCGACGCCGCCGCCCACGGTGAGATCAAGGCGATCTGGGTCATCGGCACCAACCCGGCCGCCAGCCTGCCGAACCTCAGGGTGGTGCGGGCCGCCCTGGAAGCGGCGGAGCTGGTGATCGTCCAGGACGCCTATCACCCCACCGAGACCACGCGCTACGCGCACGTGCTCCTGCCCGCGGCGGTGAACCTCGAGCAGGCCGGCACCTTCTGCAACAGCGAGCGTTGCGTGAGCCTGATGGAGCAGGTCGTGCAGCCGCCCGGGGATGCCCGCCCGGACTGGTGGTGGGTGCAGCAGGTGGCCCAGGCGATGGGGCACGGGCGGCTGATGAGCTTCGCCAACGCCGCCGCGATCTTCGACGAGTTCGCCCGCTCGACCGCCGGGCGGCCCAACGACCAGGGCGCGCTGCACCACAAGCTGCTGCGGGAGCGCGGCCCGCAGCACTGGCCCTATCCCGCGATGGGCCGGCCACTGCAACGGCGCTACGGGGACGGCGTCTTCCCGACCCCGTCCGGCCGCGCGCGGCTGCTGGCGCGCGAGCACGTGGAGATGGACCCGGCCGACCGCCCCGGCCGCGCCCACCCGCTCATCCTGACCACCGGCCGGGTCTACGGGCAGTGGCACACGCGCACGAAGACCGCCCTGGTGCCCGCGCTCAACACGCTGGACCCGGCGCCGTTCCTGTCGATGCACCCCGACGATGCGCGGGCGCTGGGATTGCACGATGGCCAGCACGTCGAGGTCGCCAGCCGCTTCGGGCGGTGCCGGACGTTCCTGAAGCTCGACCAGCAGATCACCCCCGGCGTCACGTTCATGCCCATCCACTGGAACGAGCTGTGGGCCGGCGCCGCCAGCCCCAACGAGGCCACCAGCCCGCTCAAGGACCCGCTCAGCAAACAGCCGGCCCTCAAGGCCGTGGCGATCAACGTCACGCCCGCGGCGGGGGCGATCGAACCACGAAGGCACGAAGGGCACGAAGGGAAGAAGAGGGAGAGTCAGCCACAGATAACGGCGGATGAACACAGATAAGATTCCATTCTTCGCCTCTTCATCTGTGTTCATCCGTGTTCATCTGTGGCCAATTCTCTTCCTCGGCGGCAACGTACCCGGTCGATGATGCGAACGCGCCCGACGCGGTCCCATGGCAAACGCCGCGGGACGCGACGGGCGGCGTCCAGGATTCTCCGCCGGCGATCCGTCTTGCGCCGGGGAGGCTCGAACAGGCGTCCGGGTCGCTCCATCGAGCGTCTTCCCGCATCCGCTGAGCGTCCTGGTCCGTCCGCTGAGCATCTTGGTCCGTCCGCTGAGCGTCTTCCCCGCTCCAAAGAGCGTCTTGCGCGCGTGAATGAGCCTCTTCGCCGCTCCCATGAGCCTCTTCCGCGCGTGAATGAGCCGCTTCCCCGCTCCAATGAGCCTCTTCCTGCGATCATGGACCGCTTCCAACGGAAGAGGAGAGCCACAGAGCACACAGAGGACACAGAGAGTCAAAGCAATTTTCTTCTCTCCGTGTCCTCTGTGTCCTCGGTGTGCTCTGTGGCGCATTTTGTCCGGCGCGCCTGGCCCGGGCGCCGCCGTCTCCGCTGTCCCTCCGGCTTCATCTGTGTTCATCCGTGTTCATCTGTGGCCAACATTCTCTTCGCTCTCCGTGTCCTCTGCGTTCTCTGTGGCGGAGCATCCCCGCTAGGGCTGCCTGGCCGCGCTGTGGCTCAGCAGGAACGCGACCAGGTCGTTGAACTCCGCGGGCGAGAGCAATTCGCCAAAGCCGGTCGGCATCAGGGACAGCTTGCTCACCTCCACGCGGTCGACCTCCTTCTTGTCGATCGCGTTCTCGTGGCCGGTCACGTCCACCAGGGTGAGCGTCGCATCGGTCTGGCTCCGCACCAGGCCGCTGATCGTGTCACCGTCCTTGAGCGTGACGTTGGAGAAGCGGAACATGGGATCGACGTTGCGGTTGGGATCGATCACGTCCTCGAGCAGGCGGTCCAGCCCGCGCGCCCCGACGCCGTCGAGCTGCGGGCCGACCACCGCCCCCTGGCCTGCGATCTGATGGCAGACGGCGCAGGTCCTGGTGAACACCTGCTGGCCCCGCGCCGCATCCGCGGTCTTGGCGTCAAACGCCTTCTTCTTCAGGGCGATCAGCTTGTCGAGCGCCGCGTTGGCGGGGGCGAGGTTGGCGGTGAGCTTGCTGATCCGCCCATCCAGGTCCCTGACCTTGGCGGCCGCCAGCTTGTCCCTGACGATCGGCTCCTGGAGCAGGCGGGCGGACAGATTGTTCCGCTCGATCGCGTCCATGAGCGTATTGGCCCCCTCGGGTCGCCCGGCCAGCGCCGCGGCGAGCTTGGCGGCAACCGCCTGCGGGGCGACGCGGATCGGCATGATCAGCGCCTGGCGGGCCTCATCCGTGTTGGCCTCGGAGAGGGCCTTGGCGGCCGCCTCGCGCAAGTTGGCGGGTTGCTTCGGATCCGCAACCACCGCGGCGACGGCCGGGACGTTGGATTTATCCAGCGCCAGCACCGCGGTGACGGCGGCGAGCCGCGCGGCCACATCCGCCTTGCCGTCGGCCATCAGCGCCGCCAGCGGGGCGGCGCACGCCTTGAGGGCAAGGCTCTTCGCCAGGTCCGCGGCGGCCTGCGCGCGCCGGGCATCCTTCGCGCCCTTCGCGAGCGACGTGGTCACGACCTTCACCGCCCAGTCGTGCAGGGCCGGTGGCAGGGTCGCCCCGCGCTCCTGCAATCCCGAGTGGATCGCCTGCAGGGCCTCGAGCGCCTGATCGTCATTCGAAGCCAGGCGCTGCTGGGCGAACGCCGCGGCCGCCTGCGTCCCCTCATCCCCGCCCCAGCGGGCGGCGTGCTTGAGCAGCTCGTCCGTCGGCCCACCCGCCAGCGTCCCCGCGCGAAGCTGATCGATGATGAAGGCGGCCGCCTGCGCGGAGTTCACCGCCGGGAGCACGCCGTCGATCGTGGCCTTGTCGGCATCACTCAGGTTGCTCTTCGCCAGCCCCGCGAGGAGCCCGGGCGCTTCCAGGTGACCGCGCAGGGCGATCCGACCGACGTAGATCAGGTGCGTGTCGGCCTTGTCGGTGCCGTCGATCAGGTCCAGCAACGGCCGCAGATCCTCGGCCGCGGGGTGGAGGCCCAGCGCCTCGGCGGCGTTGCGGCGCACCAGCGGGTTCTCATCCCGCATCGCGTCGATCAGGAGCCGCCGCTGCTCGCTCGAAAGCTCCCTGGATTCTTCGAGCACCCGCACCGCGTGGCCGCGGACGATCGCATCCGCGTCCTTCGCGGCGGCGACGATCTCGTTGGGCTGCACGGCGCCCAGGCGATACAGCACCCACAAGGCGTGGACCTTCTGCGTTGGCGTGCCGGTGGAGAGGATCGCCCGGCAGGGCTCGATCGCGGCCGTGCCGATCCGATCGGTCAGTTGATCGCTCGCCAGCATGCGGGCGGTGATGTTCGGGTGGGCGAGGGTTTTGACCAGGTCCGGTGCGGAGAGCTTGGTGAGATCAGGGAGCGGAGTCCCCAGCGCGAAACCCTCACCCCGGCCGTCTCCCGGAGTACCGGGAGAGGGAGCAATGGCCGCCGCATTTCCTGAACCCTGAACCCTCGCCCCTGCACCCTCCCTCGGCGGCACGATCCGCCAGATCCGCCCGCTCGTGCGGTCACGGCCGGGGTGGGTCAGGGGCACCTCGTAGTGGCCGATGATCTTGTTGTAAAAGTCGGCCATGTAGATGCTGCCATCGGGCGCGAAGGCGAACGCCACCGGGCGGAACCAGGGATCGTCGCTGGCGACGAAGTCCGGCTGCTCGTGGGCGGCGGGCGTCGAACCGCTCCAGGTTGCGCTGTCCCGGTCCACGCGGCTGGTGACCGGGTTGCCGCACAGGAGGTTGTGGCGGAACTCCGCCGGCCAGCGGTCATCCTCGATCACGACCACCCCGCCGATGGCGGTCGAGCCGTGCAGGTGCCCCATGATCTTCGGGTAGAAGCCGATCCCATCGTGCGGCCGGCCGAAATGCTCGAACCACGCGCCGCGGAGCACCATCTGGAAGGGCTTGGTATGGCAGTCCGCCAGCCAGAGCTGGCCCGCCGTGTCGAACATCAGGCCGAAGGGATTCACCGGCCCGTGGGCGATGTGATCCACGTGAGAGCCGTCCAGCGTCATGCGGTAGATGTTGCCGCTGTTCATCGAGAGCGTCGAACCGTCCTTCGCCGTGATGTGCGACTGGTTGTTGAACCCGTGCGTGGCGTAGAGGTAGCCGTCATACCCGCGGATGAACGAGTTATTCAGGCCGTGCACGTCCCGCGTGGTGTCGAACGGGCCGTAAAGGACGTCCCGCTTGTCGCAGACGCCGTCGCCATCGGTGTCCTGGAGGAAGTAGATGTTCGGGATCGAGAAGGCGATGCAGCCGTTCTTGTAAGGATAGACGCCCGCGGGGATGTTCAGCCCATCGGCGAAGTCCGTCACCTTCGTCGCCCGCCCGGTGGCCGGGTCGATCTCCAGCACTTTCACCATGTCCCGCGGCTTGACCTTGGGGTCGCGCACGGGGAAGGGGTACTCGATCGTGCTCGTGACCCACAGCCGGCCCCTGGCGTCCAATTCGATGTTGATCGGCTTGTGAATCTCCGGCTCGGCCGCGACGAGCTGGATGGTGAAGCCCGGCGGGAGGTGGAAGCTCTTGAGCTCCTGCTCGGGGGTGAGGGCGCTGGTCGGCCGGACGTTCTCGGCGAACGGGTTGACCGGGGCGGCGATCAGCGACGGCGCGATCAGCGAAAGAAGACAAACCACGCAGGACACGGAGAACACGGAGGAAGAAACAAGAGATTTGGTCTTCGCTCTGTGTCCTCCGTGTCCTCGGTGGCGGAACGCCGTTTTGTTTTCATCAGCAGCAGCGCGGGCGAGAACCTTCACGAAACCTCCGGCGGAAATGAGAAGAACGTGCGGGGCAGTCTACCCGGTCCGGCGACGTCGTCCACCGCGGCGGATGTGCCCTGGCGTCGCGAGAGATTACGTTCGCGGGAGAGCGGCGTTGAGCCGCGGAAACGTCCGTGACCTCACATTCCAGCCGCGGAGCGGCGCAAGAATTCAGCCCCGGGCGTGGGCCCGGGGTTGTGGGTGAAGGGCAAAGGCCCCGCCCCGGAGCTCCGGGGCTGTCGGTTCTTACGATCATGGATCCCGGGCTCGCGCCGGGGCGATATTCGTCCGCCGCTCCTCGGCTTCGTTCACCCCGCCCCCACCGCCGCCGCGCCTCGCCCCGCCGACGAACCACCCGCCGCCGCCGCGATGGTCGTCAGTTGCGCCAGCGGCGTGTGCACGACCAGGACGTCCCCCGTCCGCACCGTGGTCCGCGCCTCGGCCGGGAGCTGCACCGGGCCGTCCGCCGGCATCCGCGCCAGCACCTTGCAGCACCAGGCGTGCTCCAGCTCTTCCACCCGCTTGTCCGCCAGCTCGCTCGCGGGTTCCACGCGCACCTCGGCCGACACGTGCGCGATCCCCGCCAGGACGCTCGAGGAGAGCACCTTGGTGCCTAACGACATCGCCACCACCATCGGCGCCGCCAGCGTGCTGGCACTGAACGCCACGTCCACCAGGAACGCGTTGCTGATCTTGCTGGCGATCGACTGGTCGAAGAGCCCCATCACCACCCGGATGTCGGGGTTCAATCGCCGTGAATCGAGCGCGACCTCGAGATTGGCCATGTCGTCGTTGGTGCCGATGATCACCACGCGGGCGTGGCCGATCCCCGCCGATTCCAGGATGGCATCGTCCTTCATATCCCCGACGATGATGGGTGCGCCGGTCTGCCTCGCCTGCGGCAGGTAACGTCCGCCCTCCTCCTTCTCGATCCCGACGACCGGGACGTTGGCGGCGACCAGTTGCTCGATCACCCGCACGCCCAGCCGACCCACCCCGCACACGACCACGTGATCCCGGTACGTCGAGGCCATGACCCGCACCCATTCCTTCTCCCCCCGTCTCCGGCTCGACAAGAGCAGCGCCAGCCGCACCACCCCCTCGCCGATCAGCACGAACCCGACCACCGGGTACATCCCGCACAGGATGTTCAGATACCACGTGCTGGGGGGCGAATTGATCGGCTGGGCCAGCATCGCCATCCACGAGGCGTACAAAGCGTTAAGCGCCGTCCGCGGCCGCTTCTCGTCGAACTCCTCGGGAGATTTCAAGTAAAGCAGCGTCCCCACCGTCAGCACCGCGGCGAGCAGGATCAACGTCCAGCGGAACTCCAGCAGGATCGCGCGCACGTACAGCAGCGAAGTCCGAACCCCCGAAGCTCCGCCGCGCCGCGCTCTCATCCCAACGTCCCGTAGCACGGGCGCCCCGCCCGTGATTGAGCATGGTCACGGGGGCGGGGCGCCCGTGCTACGGGCAACTCGCGCGCGCCGTGATCCTTTACTTCACTTGCCTTCGTTCCAGTAAATTCTCACGTTCTTCGTCGCCCGGCCCACGGCGACGATGTCCGGCCGCCCATCGCCGTTCAGGTCGCCCACCACCTGGTCCTCCACCGCCACCCCGCCCGGATCCAGCTCGGCCTTCTCCCACTTCTGCCCCGTCGGATCCGTCGCCTTGTAGACCCGCGACCCGCTCTTGGCCGATCCGTCTTTCATCGGGTCGCGCACGCCGATTACCAGCTCGTCATCCCCATCCCCATCCAGATCCGCGCACCAGACCGCGTGCCCCCACAGGAGCTGATCATCCAGCACCTGCCGATGCCAGTCGGCCTGCCCCGGCTGCTGGGTGTAGACGACCACCTTGTTCCCGTGCCACGGCTCGATCGTCCCGATGTACCGCGTGCCGCTCTTGAGCTTCCCGAGCTTGATCTCGCTCGACCCGCGGTTGGTGTTGGGCTTGGACTGATCGCCCTCGCCCAGGTGCGCGATGTCCCACTTCTGCCCGTCTTTGGAGAGCAGGCTCACCCCCTCGTAACTCGCGACCAGGATCTCCGGGCGCTTGGCGCCGCTGACGTTGATCACCTGGAAGTTGTGCGGCACGTGCAACCGGTCGGTGATCAGCTCCGTCGGCCAGTCCGCCTGGGTCGGGTCGGCGGGGATGTGCCGGATCTGCATCCGCACGCCCGCCTCCGACCAGTTCTTCGCATTCGTCGAACCGGGCCCGGTCAGCGGCATCGTGACGAGCACCTTCTTTCCCGTGCCATCGAGGTCCGCCCACCGCATGCGGTGAAGCGTCGGCTCCTCATAATTGATTTTGAACTCCTGCCACGGCTCATCCAGCGTCTTGCCCCGCCGGTACCACTGGAGGGTCGAAGGCTCCTTTGTGTTCCCCGGCCGCCACCCCGCCCCCAGCGCCAGGTCTACCTTTCCGTCGCCGTCGATGTCGTAGGGGTCGAGGCAGACGTTGTCGAGGCTCTTCTGCCCCGACATGATCGTCCGCAGCGCCCAGGTCGGGTTCTCGAACCAGATCACCCGGTCCTTGTCCACGACTACGATGTCGGGCTTGCCGTCGCCGTTGATGTCCACCAGGCTGACCGCGTAGCCGATCTTCAGGCTCTTGTCGATCTCCTGCACCTTGAAGTTCGGGATCGCCGCGCCCGCCGGACGCGCCAGGAAGAGAAGAAAGCCGCCCGCCGCGAGCATCGCAATCCAACGCATGAGGCCTCCTCGAATAGGACGCACCATGCTACCGGGATTCGATGGCCCATGCACCGGCGCCGCGCGCGGATGGATGACTACTCCTCCATCGCCGCCTCCAACGCGTCAATGAATCCACGGTTGGTCGGCAACCCGTCCGGGTGCGCCAGCGCCTCGGCCCGGGTTAACCAAAGGGCCTCCTCGACCTCCAGCGGATCGGGCTTGATCGGGCCGGGCTCCAGCGCCGCCAACCACCCGAAGAGCGTGATCGGTCGATCCGCAAATTCATGCCGCCAGACCGGTTTGTGGGGCGTGATCGAGATCCCCAACTCCTCCCGCGCCTCCCGGATGCACGCGGCCTCCTGACTCTCACCGATCAGCATGCCCCCGCCGGGGAAGCAGACTTTGCCCGCAAGCGGCACGTGACGGCTCCGGCGGACCATCAAAAACCGCCCATCTTCACGTCGAAAGCAACCAAAGACCACCCCGTGAACCCGGCCGTCGCTTTGAACCTCATGGCCCATGACGCTGCGGCCCGGTAGTTTGCTCCCGCCTCGATTCGTTCCGCGCATCGTACGAATTCGGCCGATCCCACGGTCGCGCCCGGGGGAC
>DATBFY010000471.1:0-4658 GCA_036558265.1 Tepidisphaeraceae bacterium
TCCACGCCGTCGGCGTCGCCATCGAGGTCGGCATCGCCCGCGTAGGTGAACTTGATCAGGATGCTGGTGGAATCCACGCTTTGGCCGACGAAGATGGCGCGCGGAGTCGCGAGCGTATTGTTGTCGGCATAGCCCAGGGCTCTGCGCGGCGCGGCGGCGGCGCTGCTGGTGATTCCCGAGCCGTTCCACGCGCCGCCGTTGCGCCCGCTCACCAGGTAATCGCGAACGGCGGATGCGGGACTGGCGCCGGTGTAGTCGAGGATCAGCGCGTTGTCGTTGAGGTCGAGTTTCGAGTTGAGGTCGATGGAAAGCGCGGAGGCTCGCAGCACACGGGTGCCGCCGGATCCCACGACAAGCGATGCGCCGCCGCCCAAGGTCAAGCTGGCGACGGTTGCGCTGGTCGAGAGGTTGACGGAGTTCCCGGAGATGGTGACCAGATCGCTTGCGGTCGGGATGCCGCTGGGGCTCCAGTTGCCCGCGGTAGACCAGTTGCCGCCGCTGGGGCCGACGTAATTTCGGATGGTCCAGTGGTTGTCGTTCAGCAGGACGCTCACGTTGTTCGAACCGGTGTTCGCCGCCGCCGCGTCGAGGCGGCCGTCGCCGTTGAAGTCCGCCATGACCAGCGAGCTTGGAAAGCCTTCTGTGGCGCTCGTGATTGTCGAGATCGGCCCTGCCAAGCTGCCGCTGCCGTTACCCAGGAGAACGCTCACGACCCCGGGGGACGATGTGGAAGGCGGATTGGCCACGACGAGATCGAGCTTGCCGTCGCCGTTGACGTCGCTGGCGGTAGCCGATCCGGGGCCGTTCCCCGCGGCGAACTGCTGCGCCGTCTGGAAGTTCCCGTTGCCGTTGCCCAGCAACATGCTCACGCTATTGGAGTTGGTGCTGGTCGTGGCCAGGTCGATCTTGCCGTCGGCATTGAAATCGCCGGCGGCCAGGGAAGTGGGGCCAACGAAGGCGCCGCCAATGCCGGTGGCGAATTCGCGGGGCTCCTGCAAGTAACCGTTGCCGTAACCCAGGAAAATGCCGACATAATTCCCTTCCCATGTGGCTGTGGCCACGTCGAGCGTCCCGTCGCCGTTGAAGTCGGCCAGCGTCGCGGAGTGGAAAATAAATAACGGTGTATTCGTCGGACGGTAGGGCGTTCGCGAAGGTTCCGTCGCCGTGGCCCAGCAGCACGCTCACAGTGCCGTACAACTGACCAGTCGCAACCACCAGGTCCAGCTTGCCGTCCCCGTTCATGTCGCCGGCAGCGACGGAATTCGGGGACTCCCCGTAAGTGCTCACACCGACGGGAGCGGCGAAGGTGCCGTCGCCATGGCCGAGCAGGATGCTGATGGGGTCGATGTCCCAGTAACCGTTGTAGTTGGCCGTGGCCAGGTCGAGCTTGCCGTCCGAATTGAAGTCACCGGCGGCCAGAGATGTCGGGGACGGGCCAGTGGCGGACGTCTTCGCCAGCTGGAAGCTGCTGCCGCCGTTGCCCAGGAGCACGCTGACGGAATCGCTGTCGAAGTTCGCCGTCGCCAGGTCGAGCTGCCCGTCATTGTTGAAGTCGGCCGTCACGACGGCCTGGGGATTCGTGCCGACGGGGAAACTCCCGGCCGGACTGAAGCTCATCAGTTGGCGGGTTTCAAGCGTTTCGAAGCACGCCCTGCTGATGCGTCGCGACCGTGAACGTTGGAGATTGCTGAGTGACACGGTGATCTCCTTTTGAGTTGGGGAAGAGGGGTTGAACCGATACGAGTAAGCATTAACTCGCTCCTTGCCTCAATCCGGAAGCACGATTGCATCCGGCACGGATTCGAGCTGATCGATCAGCCGCGGCGCACCAGGGCGTGCGATCGAAGCGGGGCCCGCTGTGGCGGAGGGCGCCAGGCTCCTGGTCCAGTTGCCCGCCAACAGACCCGGGTCGTCGATGTCCATCATGCTCGTGGAGTCGAAGCCGCCCTGAGCAAGCGTCCGCGGCGAGTTCTTGCCTGGGACCGAGTCGTCATTGAGGATCGCGCCGATGCCGCGGGTTCTGGAAAGCAGCGAGTTGCTGCTGTTGTTGAACAGGTCCAGGTAGAACGTCTCGTCCGACTCCCGCGTGTTGTCGCCCTTGACCTGAATCGCGATCGTTTTCGTGGTCTGGCCGGCAGCGAAGGTGAGTGTGCCGCTGGCGGACGTGTAGTCACTGCCCGCCGTTGCGGTGCCGTTGACGGTGCGGTACGAGACCGTGACCGGCTGGTCGTACGCGGCCGAGAGGCTGACCGTAAACGTAAACGAGGTGTTGCCCTTCTTGCCCTCGGCCTTGCTCACGTCGTTGATAGTGATCCCTGGCTCGTCATCGAGGATGAAGCCAAGTCCCTGCCCGTCGGCGATGGTCGCGTTCGTCGGGTTGCTGAGGTTCACGACGAAGTTCTCGCTGGGCTCGCCGAGTCGGTCGCCGATGACGGGTACTGTGATGGTCTTGCTGGTCTGGCCGGGGGCGAAAGTCAGGATGCTCGATGCGGCCTGGTAGTCGCTGCCGGCGGTGGCGGTGCCGTTGCCGGTGGCATAGGCGACGGTGATCGGCTGTGTGCCGGGCGCGGACAAGTTGACGGTGAAGGTGGCGGAGGCGGTGCCACTGTTCCCCTCCGTGACGGCACGGTCGCCGATCCGCAGCTCTGGCGCGGGTGGCACCGTCCAGGCGCCGTCGTTGATCAATACCGAGACCGTGTCCGAACCGGCGTCGGCGGTCGCCACGTCGGGCCGGCCGTCGCCGTTAAAGTCGCCGACTGCGACGACAGAGGCCGACGAGCCGGCGGCGAACGCGCCGGCGTACTTCAGGGTGCCGTCCCCATTGCCCAGCAGGACGCTGACGCTGCCGGCGAGCGGGGCGGCCATGACCACGTCCAGTTTGCCGTCGCCGTTGAAATCGGCTACCGCCACCGCCTGCGGCGAGTCGCCGTTGGTCGGGCTGGAGAGCGGCGCCGCGAAGGTGCCATCGCCGATGCCGGGCAGGACGTCCACCGTCTGCCCGGCGATCACCAGGTCGAGGATGCCGTCGCCGGTGAAGTCGCCGACACCCCCCTGATCGCCCGGGCCCATGGTCCAGAAGGACAGAAAGCCGCCCCCCAGCCACACCCCGACCGAACCCTCGACGCCGTCCCAGTAATCCGCCACGACCACGTCGGGTGTGCCGTCGGCATTGAGGTCGTCGATCCCCAGCAAGGAGGGATATGCGCCGGAGCCTTCGGTCACCTGAAGGGTCCCGAATGCGCCCGCGCCGTCACCTAGCAGCACCTCCATCCAACCGCCGGTGCCCGAGAACATCTCCACGGGACTGAGCACCACCAGGTCCATCTTGTGGTCGGCGTTGAAATCGGCCACGCCGACCAAACCTGGCATCGTATAACCACTCTGGATGGGCACCGCGAAGGGCGACTGGAAGGTGCCGTCGCCATTGCCGAAGCGGACGCGAACGCCATAGTCCTGAGTCGTCGCCAGGTCGAGATTGCCGTCGCTGTTGAAGTCTCCGGCCGCGAGCGCGCCCCCGGAGGCGCCCCCGGCGGAGTATCTGGCGGCGCCGAATCCGCCCCGGCCGTCCCCGAGAAGCACGCTGACGCCGCTGGTGCGGGTCGTCGGGTCGGAATTCGCGGTGGCCAGGTCGAGGTGGCCGTCGTTGTTGAAGTCGGCCTTCACCACCGCCCGCGGGTCGGTGCCGACGGGGAAGCTCGTGGCCGGGCTGAAGCTGAGCAGCCGGCGTGCATCAAGCGTTTCGAAGCACGCCCTGCTGACAGGCCGCGACCGTGAAGGTTGAGTACTGAGTGACATGGTGATCTCCTTTTTGAGTTGGGGAAGAGGGGTTTAGCCGATCCCGGTGGACATTGGCTTATTGCATCGGTCGCGGCGCTAGCGCGCCGCTCGCGTGCGCCGGCGCGGTGCCGGGCCGGCGGGGGCGTGCTTCGCGGTAAGGACCCCGCCGGCCGCCGTGCCATCTTGTTCGACTTAAAGATCGAAAACGTCGTCATGGCTCGTCGAGGCGTGGTTCTTGAAGATCAGCGTGAGTACGTCGAGATCGAAATCTCCAAGGTTGTAGAGCCCGCCGCCGATGCCCTCGCCGTCGCTGCCGCCCGCCCCTTCGCCGCCGTTGGCGTGGTTCTTGGTGACCGTGCTGCGTTCGAGGCGGAGCGACGACATGACATCGAACGCCTCGCCTTCGTTGTAAATGCCACCGCCCAGGCCGTTGCCGCCGACGCTTCCGTTGCCCCCGACGGCCTGGTTCTGGTCCAGCGTGCATCCCACGAGGGTGCCGGCGGACCCGAAGTAATTCGCCAGCCCGCCCCCCAACCCGTCAGCGCCATTGCCGCCGACAGCCTGGTTGTGCGAGATCGTGCTGTCGCTGATCGTGGTTGTGGCCCCGACCCACCAACTCATGAGCCCACCGCCGACGCCGGCGCCGGCAAGGGGATTGCCCATATTGCCGTCGCCGCCGATGGCGCGGTTGTGGCTGAGCGTCAGATTGCTGGCGGTCAAGGAAGTTGCAGTACCTTCGTACCAACCTTCGTTGGTGATCGCGCCGCCCATGCCCCAGCCGGCGATGAAGGCGCCAATGCCGCCTGTGGCGCTACTGCCGCCCGTGTTGCCGGTGCCGCCGCGAGCCTCGTTGTGATCGAAGGTGCTGTCCGTTACCGTGG
>DATBFY010000472.1:0-6343 GCA_036558265.1 Tepidisphaeraceae bacterium
GCGTCACCGACCACTCGCAGGAGGCCGACTTCCAACCGCCCGATCCCGACAACAAGAACTACGCCGCCACCAAGCGCCAGGCCGCCGACGCCACGGACGACAAGTTCGTCGCCATCGCCGGCTACGAGCACTCCGAGAACAACGGCCCCGGCGGTACTGGCCACCTCAACGTCTTCAACTCTGACTCCTATCTCAACGCGATGGCGCCCGGTACCGATCTTCCGACCTTCTACAACTGGCTCAAGGCCGCCAGGCCCAACGGCGACGGCCCCGTGGTCGCCAGCTTCAATCACCCCGGCCCACACCAGTACAACGACTGGGCCTACCGCGACGCGGCCGTCACCGACGTCATCACGATGCTGGAGGTGATCAACTCCAACAACAAGATCCACTACGCCGCGTTCGTCAACGCCCTCGACAAGGGCTGGAAGGTCTCGCCCGTCTGCGGCAACGACAACCATGGCCTGTGGGGCATCAGCCACCACACGTCGCGCACGTTCGTGCTCGCCACCGACCGTAGCAAGGCCGCCATCCTCGATGCGATGAAGCACCGCCGCACCTATGCGTCGCTCGACAAGAACCTCCAGTGCACCTACACGGTCAACGGCCAGATCATGGGCTCCACGCTCGACCGCCCCGCGGACACGCTCGCCTTCGACATCCACATTTCCGACCCCGACACCGACAACCCCAAGGACGCGATCACGAAGATCGACCTGATCAAGGATGGTGGCGCCGTCGCCGAAACCTACACGCCGCCCATGCCGGCCCACGACCTCACGTGGCGGCCCACCCTCCACGACACGACCAGCAAATACGTATTCGTCCGCGTCTACAGCACCGGCGGCGGCGACGCACCGAACGCCAAACCCAACGACCCCGTCGCCTGGCTCGCGCCGGTCTGGACGGGGCGCTGACGCCGACCGGCCTCGACCGCCGACCGGTGGAGGCTCGGATTGATGGCGCAGAGCAAAGCGCGCAGGCTCGGCGCAGTCAGGTGGGCGGGGCATGCCGCCCGCGTCACGTCCCAGACTCAAGCACGAGGATCGCACATGAAACGCCTGCTCATCCCGATTGCCGCGGCGCTCTCGGGTTTCGCGCTCGCCGGATTGCTCGGATCCCCGATCGTTCCCTCGCGCGCCGCCGACCCTCCTGCCGCGCGCGTCACGGACGACTTGACCGTCGCCCGGCACTTCCAGGTCGGGCCCAACACCGGCGCGCAAAGCCCCATCCAGGCGCCGATCGACGTTTACTGGGATCAGCCTGGTCGCAAGCTCCACGCCCGCTCGCTGATCCTCACCGAGGTGGACGATCCGGTGGACCTGCGCATCCGTCGAGCCCCCGGCAAGTTCCCCGATGGCCCCGTCACCGGCACGTCGCCGGCGGGTACGGTCAGCGGCGGTATCCACTGGGACGCGCTGACCCTGAGCGGCTGGCGGCAGGTCGCCGGCATTGAAGGGATGGCCAAGGACCTGCCCGCCCCGCCGCCCACACCCGCCAGCCACCCCGGCTGGCTGACGTTCTACACCTATCCGCACGACTATGACGACCGCCTCCGCCGCGTCATCCTGGACGACACCGGCGCGATGTCGCTGGGCGGGGGCGGCTACGGCGGCGACGGACTGCCCGCGCCGCGCTACGGGCTGCACCTCTTCGGCGGCGGCATGCGCCTCCAGGCCGTCGCCACGCCCGAGGCGCCGACGATCAGCGTGGTCGGCCGCGCCGGCAACACGCGCTACGAGTACCGCATCGTCGCGCGGGATTCCAAGGGCAACCCAACCCCGCCCGGGCCGGCGGCCAGCATCGTCGGCCCCGATACGCTCGATTCGAACAACTACATCAAGATCCAATGGTCCCGCAGCGAAGGCGCCGAGACCTATCACGTGCTCCGCAATGGCCAGCGGTTGAACCTCGACTTCCGCGGCGAAGGCGGGATGAAGACGCTTCATGACATCGGGACGGCCACGGTGCCCTATGAGGCCGCAGCGCGCAACCGCACCGCCGATGCGCAGGTGGACGGCGCGCTCGTCGCCGGGCAGGGGCTGTCCACGCCGGGAACCTGCCAGCCCCCGCCGCTCGCGGTGGACCAGGACGATTACGCGCCGGCGGGCATCGCAGAATGTTCCACGCTCGCGCTGCGGGCGACCGCGCCGACGCAACTGGGCGGCCTGGTCGCCCCGGCGACCCAGGGGCGCTGGCTCCTCCTGGTCAACGCGGGCGATGCGCCGATCCTGCTGATCGACGATCACGATCGCTCGCAACCGGCCAACCGCTTCCGCACCGGCACGGGCAAACCCCTGGTCATTGAGCCGAACCAGACCGTGCTTACCGTCTACACGCTGGGACGCTGGCGCTTCCCGAATCACAGCCGCTGAAGCCGCCTCGCCGGCACGGGACTCGCGTCGGGGGAGTGAGCGCGTATCATGCCGGCCATGCCGCTGCGTCGCGTGTCTCGGCGTCGTTTCTTGTCCACGTCCGCCTCGGTCGCCACTGCCGCGGCGTGTGGCGGGTGTTCGAATTTGTTCTTCCACGGCAACCGCGGGCGGCCGGTCGTGTCGTCCGGCGTGGCGTCGGGGGACGTGACGGCGGATTCGGCGATCGTGTGGTCGGCGACCGACCGCGGGGCACGGATGATCGTGGATTGGGATACGGCCGACTCGTTCAAGAGCGCCACGCGCGTGATCGGGCCGGATGCCGTCTCGCGCACGGGGTTTACGGCGAAGATGGACCTGCGGAACCTGCCGGCGGACACGCGGATCTTCTATCGGGTGACGTTCGAGAACCTGGACGATTTTTCACAGTCGGAGCCGGTGGTCGGGTCGTTCAAGACGGCGCCGGCGCGGGAATCAGTGCGGGATGTCTGTTTCGCCTGGTCGGGCGACACGGCGGGGCAGGGGTGGGGGATCGATCCGTCTCGCGGCGGGATGCCGATCTACCGCGCGATCGCGGACCTGGCGCCGGATTTCTTCATCCACTCCGGCGATACGATCTACGCAGACCTGCCGATCCCGCCGGAGATCAAGCTGCCGGATGGACAGGTCTGGCGGAACCTGGTGACACGGGCGAAGTCCAGTCCGGCCCAGACACTGGCCGATTACCGTGGGGCGTTTGCGTATAACCTGCTGGATCCGAACGTGCGGCGGTTCAACGCGAGCGTGCCCGTGATCGCGCAGTGGGACGACCACGAGGTACACAACAACTGGTATCCCGGGCGGGTGCTGGACGAGCCCGCGTACACGATCGAGCGGGATTGCGACGTGCTGTCGGGGCGGGCGCGACAGGCGTTCGGCGAGTACATGCCGATCCGGGTCAGCGATGAGGACCCGCAGCGGATCTACCGCTCGTACGCGCACGGGCCGCTCCTGGAAGTCTTCATGCTCGATGAACGGAGCTACCGCGGGCCCAACTCGCCTAATCGGCAGACAACGCTCGATCGGGCGGCGTACTTCCTCGGGCCGCTGCAGCTCGAGTGGATCAAGGCGGCGCTCAAAAAGTCCACGGCGACGTGGAAGGTGATCGCCAGCGATATGCCGATCAGTTGCATCTCCAAGGATGGCAAGACGGATTACGAGGCCTGGGCCAACGGCGACCACGGCCGACCGCTGGGACGCGAGCTGGAACTGGCGAACCTGCTGGGGTTCATCAAGAGCAACGGGATCAAGAACACCGCGTGGATCACGGCGGACGTCCACTTCCCGGCCAACATTCACTACCACCCGGACCGGGCCAAGGGGTTCAAGGATTTCGACCCGTTCTGGGAGTTCATCTCCGGGCCGCTGCACGCGGGGGGGTTCGGGCCCAATGCGCTGGACGTGACCTTTGGGCCGGAGTATCGGTGGAAGAAGCCGCCGAAGAAATCAGGGGATGGGCCCGGGCACGGGTTCGCGGCGTACGGGGTGATCCGGATCGACGCCGGGAGCAAGACAATGCGGGTGACGCAGCACGGGATCGACGGACGGGAGCTGGCGGCCCAACAGATCGAGCCGGAGCTGTGATCTGTTGGCGCGGATTATTTACCACGGAGAGCACGGAGGGCACGGAGGGGAATCGAGAAGAAGGACTTGATCGCGACGAATGTCCTGGTTGTCGCCCGCGGACTTGGGCTGCTCACAAGGATCTCTGCACTTTTTGTTCTCCGTGTTCTCCGTGACCTCCGTGGTTATGAGTCGTCCGGCTCATTCGATCGATTGGATTCGCACCTCGTCGATCAGCCGATCGACATCCGCGCGGTGGAGGTGGCCGGAGTGGGGGGTGAGGGCGTTGGCGGCGCCGCAGGCGGTGGCGAGCTTCAGGGCGTGTTCGATGCCGCGGGCGATCCCGGCGATCAGGCCCGCGGTGAAGGCGTCGCCGGACCCGACGGCGCTGACCGAGCGAATGGCGGGCGGGGTGACGCGGCAGAGGCGGCCGGCGAAGAGGGCCAGGGAGCCGGCTTTCCCGAGCGTGATGATGAGCGAACCCTCCGGTGGGGTGAGCCGGCGCATCGCATCGTGGAGGGCGGCATCCGTATCGAGAGGCTCGTTCAGCGTGCCGGCCAGCTCGTCGCGATTGAGCTTGGCGATCAGGCGGCCGCCGCGGGATTCCAAGGCGCGGCGGAGCGGGTCGCCCCTGGCATCGACGATGACGAGCGGGACCTTGCCGATCCAGCGGGCGCAGAAATCCGGCGGAGCGCCGGGGGCGAGCGTGCCGGAGAAGACCGCCGCGGTGGCGGTGGGGATCAGGCGGTCGATCAGCGCGATGAGGGCATCCCACTCGTCGGGCGAGGCGGCGGGGGATTCTTCGACCAGCTCGGTGGCGGTGCCCGTGCCGCGGTCAATCAGCGTCGTGCAGAGGCGGGTTTGATGAGTTGTGCGGATGAAGTCGTGGGGGATGTTGGCGCGGGCGAGGTCGTCCAACAGGGCGTCGCCGCGCGCGCCGCCATAAAACCCGGCCGCTGAAGCGGCCTCGCCCAGGGTGGCCAGGACGCGCGCCACGTTGACGGCCTTGCCGCTGGCGTACTCGGCGACCTGGGTCGCGCGGTTGACCTCGTCGATCGCCAGGCGATCAAACGTCATCGTCCGCTGGAGCGTGGGGGTGGTGCCGATGCAGAGGACCATGTGGGAGAGAATACGAGGATGGAGGATGGAGGATAGAGGATGGCGGAAGATCACGGCCGCCGGGTTCCTCCATCTTCCATCTTCCATCCTCCATCTTCCATCCTCGTCTTCGTGAATCCTGCGTCACTCCATCACGCGGAGCATGTGGACGGCGGCGGGACGAAAGCCGCAGCCTTGGAAGAGCTTGCGGGCGGCGTCGTTGGGGGCGGCGGTGTCCAGGCGCACCTGCGGGACGCCGATCTGCCGGAACCGCTCGATCGCGGCCATGACGATCTGGGTGCCCAGGCCCTCGTTGCGGTAGTCGGGCTCGACCCACAGGTCGTGGATGAAGCCGTACTCCTTGAGCGTGTAAATGGGGATCTCGCGCTCGACGGTGCCGATCAGGAATGCGACCGGCCCGCGGCCCGGCCGATCGGCGACGAGGAAGACGGCGCGGGCGTCGGCGGTCTTACCCGTCAGCCACGGCGTGTACATCCCCTCGACGTCGTCGCGGAAGGCGTACTTGTCGGCGTCCCAGCCGCGGTGGAGCTCGCAGAGCTTGCGCACCATGCCGACCACGGCGGGCACGTCGGCGGGGGTGGCGGGGCGGATGTCCATGAGCGGATCAAAGGCGGCGGACTACGATCTGTCAATTCGGGGGATGGAAGAAAGAAACGGAATGAATCAGCCACAGATGAACACGGATGAACACAGATAAACACGGGAGAAGAATATGTGACCGTCTGTGTTCATCCGCGTCCATCCGTGGCTATTCCCGCCTTTGTATTTTTGCCCCGTCGGCCGCTCACGCGCCCGGCAGGTGCTCGCGGAAGAAGCGCAGCCAGTTCCCGCCCAGGATGCCGGCCACATCCCGCTCGCTGAAACCGGCGGCGGTCAGGACGCTCGCCAGCTTCCCCAGGTCCCGGCTCGTGCGGACTTCCTGCGGGATGTGCTCGGCGCCAAAGCCGCCGTCCATGTCCGTGCCGATGCCGGCGTGGGTGGCATCGCCCGCCAGGTCGCAGATGCGCCGGACGTGGTCGGCCACATCCGCGAGCGTCGCCCGGCGAGTCTTGTACTGGCCCGGCGGGAGGAGGAACTTGTCGTAGAAGTTGATGCCGATCACGCCGCCGCGCCGGGCGATGGCCTGGATCATCTGGTCGGAAAGCTGGCGATCGGTGGGGACGATGGCGCGGCAGTTGGAGTGGGAGGCGATGACGGCGCGGTCGGTCAGATCCAGCAGATCCCAGAATGATTGCTCGGCGAGGTGCGAG
>DATBFY010000473.1:0-5035 GCA_036558265.1 Tepidisphaeraceae bacterium
GACGAAGGCAGCGCCGATGCTGAGGATGCCGTAGAGGGAGGTGCGGCGGAGGAGGTTCTCGAGGTTGTAGCCGCCGTAGAAGCTGCTGCTGAGAAGGCCGGTGAGGACGCAGACGGCGACGAGGAGGCCGAGGATGCCGAGGACTTTCCAGCGGGCGAGGTTGCCGATGACCTTCGGTGCGTTCGGGCGCGGCGCGGGACCTGGCGATGGAATCGCGGGCGAGGATCGTTCGGGTTCGCGGATGGTCATCGAATTTAATTCAACCACAGAGAACACAGAGGACACAGAGAGTCAAATTTGCTCTGCTGGAATCCTCGCGAAACCGTCATCCTGAAAGAGTCTAAGACGACCGAAGGTCTTGCCCCGGACGAGCGACCACGTCCCCGCGCGGCCAGATCCTTCGTCGGCAGAGCCTCCTCATAATCAGGATGACGCCGCTCGTGCTGGACAAGGATCTCAGCAGAGCAATTTGATTCTCCTCCGTGTCCTCTGTGTTCTCCGTGGTGCATTCTGTTACGGTCGTGCACCCGTCGCCAGGCGCATGATCGATTCTTCATTCAGCTCGTCGCGCGACAGCTCGCCGGTGATCTGGCCCTCGTGCATGACCAAGACGCGGTCGGACATGCGGAGGACCTCTTCCATCTCGCTGGAGACGAAGAGGATGGCGACGCCGCGGGCGGCGAGTTCTTCCATCAGGCGGTAGATCTCCTGCTTGGCGCCCACGTCCACGCCGCGGGTTGGCTCGTCGAGGAGCAGGACCTTTGGGCGCATCGCGAGCCACTTGGCGAGGACCACCTTCTGCTGGTTGCCGCCGGAGAGGTATTGGACGACCTGGCGGTCGCTGGGGGTGCGGATGTCGAGCTGGCGGATCATGTCGGCGACGATGCGGCGCTCGCCGGCGAAATCGAGGAACGCGCGGGCGCGCGTGGCGCGGTCGAGACAGGCAAGGCTGACGTTGTGGCAGACGGCCATGCCGAGGACCAGGCCCTGGAGCTTGCGGTCTTCGGGAACGAGGGCGAGGCCCGCGCGGATGGCGTCGGCGGGGCCGCGGAGCGGGATGGGATTGCCGGCAACGCGGACCTGGCCGCCGGCGGCGGGGACGACGCCGAAGAGGGTTTCGAGGACCTCGGTGCGTCCTGCGCCGACGAGTCCGGCGACGCCGACGATCTCACCGGCGCGGACCGAGAAGTGGAGCGGGTGCCCGGGATGTGCGGCGGTGCGCAGGGCGACGGCTTCGAGCATCATCTGCGTCGCGCGCGCGGGGCGTTCGTGGCGCGTGAGCTGGGCGAGGTCGCGGCCGACCATCAGGCGGACCATGCGGTCGTGGTCAATCTCGTGTCGCGCAAGCTCGCCGGCGCTCTTGCCGTCGCGCAGGACGACTACGCGGTCTGCGAGCTCCTTCACCTCGCCCAGGCGATGGGAAATGTAGATGACGCTGATGCCGCGGGCCCGCAGGTCGCGGATGACGCCAAAGAGCTGCTCGGTCTCGTGCCGGGAGAGGCTGCTCGTCGGCTCGTCCATGATCAGGACGCGGGCGTCGCAAGCCAGGGCCTTGGCGATCTCGACCATCTGCTGCTGGCCGATCGAAAGGTTGCCGACGATGGTGCGGGGCGAGACATCGAGGCCGACGCGGCGGAGGACGGTGGCTGATTCTTGGTCGATGCGTCGCTTATGGGTGAAGCCAAGGCGGCGCGGCTCGCGGCCGAGGAAGATGTTGGCGCCCACGTCGAGGTTCTCGGCGAGGTTGAGCTCCTGGTGAATGAGGACGATCCCGGCCGCCAGGGCCGCGTTGACCGAGTCGAGCGTGACGAGCTGGCCGTCGAGCAGGATCTGCCCGCGGTCCGGCGGCTGGACGCCGGCGAGGATCCTGACGAGCGTGCTCTTTCCGGCGCCGTTCTCGCCGATGACGGCGAGGACTTCACCGCGCGAGAGGGTGAGGCTGACATCGTGGAGGGCGCGGACGCCGGGGAAAGATTTGGAGAGGTTGCGGGCGGCGAGGAGGGGCGCGGCGGGCGCGGGTGGTTGGTTCTGGGGGAGAGTTTGGGTGAGCGTAGACTGCATTGGTCTTCGATCAAACGTCAGCCCCCGCTCGTCATCCTGATAATGAGGAGGTTTTACCGACGAAGGATCTTGCGCCGAAGGACGCCGGTCGTCGATCGGAGCAAGATCCTTCGCTGCGCTCAGGATGACGGTCGTGCGCCATCACGGCTTGGTTGCCGGCGCCGCGGCTTTCGTGCCTCCATTCGTCTTCTGTTTCAGGTCTGCCCAGAAGGCGTCCACGTTGTCCTTGCGGATCTGCCGCGCGGGGATGTCGATGAACTTGCTCGCCGGGATGACCGAGTTGTCGCCGCGCTGGAGCGCCGCCAGGACGCGGACGGATTCCATGCCGTACATGAAGGGGTTCTGCACGACCGTGCCGTGGCAGGTGCCGTCCTTGATGGCCTGGAGCGTTTCGGCCTGCTCGTCGAAGCCGACGACCTTGATCTGGTTGAGCTTCCCCGCCTGCTTGAGCGCCTCCAGGCACATCGGGGTGTTATAGGCGAAGAGGCCGACCATGCAGCCCAGGTCGGGATATTTGGCGATCGATTCCTCCGCCATGCCCTTGGCGCGATTGAAGTCAAAGCCATCGGTCAGCGTGCCCAGGACGGTGTATTTCGGGCCCTTCAGCTCCGCGCCGACCGGGTCGAAGCGGGTGCGGTCGAGCGAGCGATCCAGCACCTCGTCGATGACCCCCTGCCGGCGGAGGCGGGCGTTGTCCTGCTCGAGGCGGCCGACGAAGATCATGATCTTACCCCCCTGCGGCATGGCCTCCTTGATCAGCTTTCCGACCATGCGGCCGGCGACGTAGTTGTCCATTCCGATGAACATCAGGCGGTTGCTCTTTGGCGCGTCGGAGTCCTGGGTGATCAGGCGCGTGCGCCCGGCGGCCTGGTTGATCAGGTCGGTCTCATTCTCGGCGTCGATGGGGCTAATGGCGATGCCGTCCACGCCGCGGGTGAGCAGGTCCTCGATGATCCGCTTCTGGTCGGCGACGCCCTGGGCGGGCATGTGGACCTCGACGTCGGCGTCGTACTTCTGACCGCCGGCCTTGGCGCCGGCCTCGGCGATGACCCAGAAGGAGTCGATGCCGTTGGTGACGTAGGCGACGTGGGGCCTGGCGGCGGCGGATTTGCCGGTGCTGCGGTGGCAACCGACCGTCAACAATGTTGCCGCGATGCACAGAACTAAAGTTAGCGCCCGTTTCAGAACCTGGGTGGCATGGGCAATGGTACTCCGTTGCCCGTGTCGTTTTCCCGCGAAAACCACGGGCAAACGAGTTTGCCCATGCCACCCGATGGGCGTCAGCGACACCGGCCTGCGTCGGATCTCCGGCGTGATCACCAGCGCACCTCCGCGGGAAAGTATTCGGCGATCAGCTCCTGGTAGAAGGGCTTGAGGGTTGCGAGGTCTGGGCGCTGGTCGGCCTTAGAGTAAAGGTCGTAGGGGTTGAAGCGGCGCACCCAGGCGAACATCTCGCGGTCGCGGTCGTTCATCAGGTGGTCGTAGGCGTCTTCGCGGTGGGCTGCGTAGAAGGAGTGGTAGCGGATCATATAAAGCGCTTCGTCGGGAAGGTTGTCCTTCACGACGTGGTACATGTACTCGTCGTGGCCCCAGGACATGTGGACCTGGTCGAGGCCACAGCCGGGTTCGTAGACGCCGGTCTGCGTCTGGTATTCGGGCACGTGGTAGTCCGGGTTGTCGGCGAAGAACTCAGGGAAGACGACCTTGTCGGAATAGGCGCAGCCGACGGGGAAGGTGTCGCCGACCACGGCCCATTGCGGCTCGCCCCAGAGGCAGAGGATCTTGCCCAGGTCATGGATCAGGGCGGTCAGCACGAACCAGCGGGGCTGGCCGTCGCGGCGGGTCGCCTCGGCGGATTGCAGGAGGTGTTCGATCTGCGAGAGGTCGGTGTCGGGGTCGCTGTCGTCCACGAGCGTGTTGAGGTACTCCATCGCCTCCCAGATGCCCATCCGGCGGTTGTCCAAGCCGAGAAACTGCTTTCGCTTCTGCTGGACGAAGTCGAAGGTTTGGTGGGTGTGGTTGAGGCGGTAGAACTCCTTGACGCTGGGGCGCGCCTCCTTGCGGTAGTCGCGGAATTGCGACTTCTCGCGCTGGGGGACAAATCCCTGAGCCGGCTCGGGGTAGCGGGCTTTGAGGAAATCTTCCCAGTGGTCGAGGTCTTCCAGTGGCTTGTTCGGGTCCCGGTGATCGGCTGCGGGGTGCGTCGAGCTCGACATGCGGTACCTCTTCAGCAGGGAGCGCGGGGGACATCCCCCAGATGTGACGTTCCAAACGCTCAACAGAGCTTAGCAACAGCGCGCGTCAATTGAAATGGTTTGTTCGCGCCGCGGTAACGCTTACATCGACAACGGGAGCAGGATGACGCGAATCCGCTGCTTCCACTTTTCGAGCGAATTGGGCTCCTGCTCGGGCACGTAGAGGATATTGTTGCCGTTCTGCAGCGTGTGGATCTTGATGTCGCCCGGCGTGGCGAACGAGGCGCTCTCGTAGAACGGGACGGTGTCGAGGACGTGGGGGCTGATCATCGTCAGGTCGCCGTCGAGGCGTGAGGCAATCATCGTGCCGTGGGGCGTGATCGCGACGCCCAGCAGAGCGCCCTGGTCGCCGACCGCGTTGTTCTTCATGCTCTGCTCGGGGAACTGCTTTCGCTCCATGCGATAGATCGCACCGCCCGCGGCCCCCTGGGCATCGGAGGTGGTCCAGTACAGGGCGTCGTCGGCCTTGGAGTAGAAGATGGCCGACGGCGCGTGACGCTCGGAGAGGAAGGCGACGTCGCCCTTGTCGCTGTTGGCGGCATAGACGTCGATGTGCTGGAACCGGATGCGGAGGATGCCGGGCCGGCCGAAGATCTCCGGGTCGAGTTCCTTGCCGGTGTTGCCGGTGTCGCAGACGTAGAGGTTCCCGTCGGGGTCGAAGCACAGCCCGCTGGGGGTGAGGACGGCATGGAAGATGGATTTGGCGACGGCGTTGCCGG
>DATBFY010000474.1:0-8034 GCA_036558265.1 Tepidisphaeraceae bacterium
ACCAGCTCGCCGCCAAGCTGCTGCCGCTGGAGCGCGACCTCGCCACCGAGCAACAGAAGAAGAAGACCGCCGACGAGGCCGTCGCCGGGCTCGACGCCAACAAGTCCGCCGCCGACACCACCTGGCAGGCGACCCAGGGCAAGACCCAGGAGCTCAAGCAGATGGTCGCCAAACTGGGCGACCAGTTGGGCGCCCAGACTAAGCGCCTCGACGAGCTCACCAGGCAGGCCAACGACCTGCGCGCCAGGGCCGCCGACCAGTTCAGCAAGGCGGCCCAGAACAGCGCCCAGGCCGCCAGTGACGCCGCCAAGCTCGCGCAGCAGCTCGGGACCTGGTCGAACAACTTCCCCACCTCGCCCGAGAAGAAGGCCTGGGAACAGCTCCGCGCCACCTACAACACGAACATCTTCAAGCTCGCCGAAGCCCAGGCCGACAACGCGCTGGGCAACCTGCACGCCCGACACGCCAACCAGCTCGAGGCGCGGCAGCATCTTGCCGCGGGCGTCGCCGACATCATGCAGAAGGCGGCTCTGACCGCCCCCGCCACCCTCGGCGTCGCCGCCGTCGACGCCGAGCACAAGAAGGCCGCCGACGCCGCCAACAAGGCCTACACCGACGCCGCCCAGAAGTTCCAGGACGTCTACCAGGTCGGCACGACCCCCAAGGACGTCAAGGACATCGCCCAGATCTCCCGCATGTACTCGCTCTACGCCCAGTACCTCAACGGCGACAAGGCGGCGATCGGCGAGGCCAAGAAGGTCTACCAGGAGGCGTTCAGCGACCGCAAGGACGACCCCTTCGCCCGCTCGGTCCCCGCCGAGATCCGGGGCGAGGCGCCCAAGAAGGGGTAAGTGTGCGACGCAGCGGCGGGGGCCTTGAATCGCGCCGCCGCCTCGCTATGTTCGTTCGATAACAATTAAGCCCACGGGCGGCTGTGAAGCCCGTCGGAGCCGGTGCCCACACCGGATCCGACGACGGGAAGGCGGTGAAATTCCGCCGCGGACGCGCCGCTGTGAGGGACTCTTGGTGGTCGCGGGACGCGCCACTGTCGGTAGCCGAAACGCCGATGGGAAGGCCGCTCGATCTGAAGCTCGCTTGCGCGAGTTTCACCACGTACGGTCCCAAGCCAGAAGACCGGTCCATGGGCTCATGTGCGCCCGCCGCACGTTGCGGCGAGCGCGGTTCCGCTTCCATCGTCCTCGCGACACGGGACGGGCGGTCATGAGCCACCATCGCATTCCGCATCGCGCCGCGCGTTGCCACCCACACGTGCGGTCCGGCTCGCCCCCCTCCATCCCGCTGATCCCGGGGACTCTTCACCCCCGTGCCGCGCGAATCGGCACAAGGAGTCCCGCATGGTCCTGCGTTCTCTCGGATTGCGTTGCATTGCAATAACGGTTCTCTCGACCGCGCCCGCGCGCGCCGCCACGGTCTTCGCCGACTCTGTGCCCGCCGGCGGTTACACGATGGGCAACGTCTACGTCGCGTCGGGCGCGACTTACGACGACACCGCCGCCGTCCTGGGCGCGCCGTCGCCGATCGTCGGCGCGGGCAGTGCCTACGCCGGTGTGCTCAGCCCGTTCAACGCCCACTATGAGACGAGCGACCTCGTCGCGATCGGGCGCGGCGGCGCGCTCACGCTGCACCTCTCCTCGGCCGTTCCGGTGAGCACTGCCGGCCCCGAGATCGGCGTCTTCACCAGCGCCAGCTTCCTCGACCAAGACTATCCCAACGGCGCCGTGGCGAATCCCGCCCACACCGCCGCCTTCGCCGAGTACGGCGCCGAGCGCACCGCGGTGGTCGAGGTCGCGACCACGCCCGGCAACTTCGTCTCCCTGGGCCGTATCACCTTCGACAAGCCCGCCAACTATTACGCCAACGCGTCGGCACCGTACCAGTATCCACCGCCGGCGAGCCCCGCCGTCGCGGATTTCGGCAAGCCCTTCACGGGCGATCTTGCGAGCCTCTCGGGCAGGACGTTTCCGCAGCTTCTGGCCGCGCTGGACGGCTCGGCGGGTGGAACGTGGATCGACGTCCCGACCGGACTGGGCCTCTCGCAGGTCAACTACGTCCGCTTCAGCGACCCGATGTGGCTCCTGGGCGACGGCACGCTGGCGGAGACGCGGACGAGCATTTACGACCCGACGTACGTAAAGCCGGCGGACCTGTTCATCGACGCCGTGGCGGGTGCGAACGTGCCCGAGCCGGTCGGCCCGGGCTTGCTCGCGATCATCAGCCTGCTCCGCCGCCGCCGCCGTGGCAGGGGGGGATAAATGCGCGGGCAAGCACGCCATCGCGGGTTCACGCTGGTCGAATTGCTGGTGGTCATCGGCGTGATCGCGGTCTTGATCGGTCTGCTGCTGCCCGCGCTCTCGTCGGCGCGGGAATCGGCCAAGGGGGTGCAGTGCCTGTCGAGCCTGCGGCAGCTCGCGATCGCGGCCCAGCGGTACGCGGTCGAGCACCACGGCTCGTACCCGATCGCCTATTACTCGGCGTCGGACGCCGATTTCGCCTATGGCTACAACTGGGACTTCACGCTGGTGCTCGACAAGGCGAGCGGTCAGCGGAGGGTGCGGCCGGGGTTGCTGTGGGGCGGTGAAGGAGAGGCGGCGGTGCAGCAGTGCCCGTCGTTCGACGGCCGCTCGAACACGCTGATGGACCCGTACACCGGGTACAACTACAACACGAGTTACATCGGCCACGGTGATCTGGAACTGGTCGTCGCGCCTGCAAAGGTGTCGCAGGTAAAATCACCCTCGACGACGGCATTGTTCGGCGACGGACAATGGGCCAACGGCGCCAACAAGTTCATGCGGTCGCCGCGGCCGTCGCCGTCGGATGCCAACCTGGCCTCGCGCCAGACGGGGACGCAGGGCTTCCGGCACCGAGGGCGGACGAACGTCGCGTTCGCTGATGGACACGCCGAGCCGCGCGGGGAGCGTTTCACCGCCGGGCTGACGTTGCCGGCGGGGACGGGGTTCCTGGGCGATGACAACTTGATATATGGAGGGGAGTGATTGAGGAGACGGGCCGGAGATTCGTGGCTGCGCTGGGTCGCTCGCGCTCCCCGGCACTTGGCCCGCGGTTTGGTGGATGCGCTGCGGGCGGATAAAATCCGCCTCGCGGGTGTGTAGGTCCCCGCGCCCCTTTTTGAGGACGACGTGCCCGACCCGCTATTCGACCGCCTGCGCGAGAACATCGGCTCCGTATTCTTCGGCCACGCCAAGGCCGTGGACCAGCTATTGATCGGTCTCCTCGCGCGGGGGCACGTGCTGATCGAAGACGTGCCAGGTGTGGGCAAGACGGTGTTGGCGCGGTCGCTGGCGCGGTCGGTCTCCTGCAAGTTCTCGCGGGTGCAGTTGACGCCCGACCTCTTGCCCAGCGACGTGCTGGGGGTCTCGGTCTACAACAACGACACGCACAATTTCGAGTTCAAGCCGGGGCCGATCTTCGCCAACATCGTGCTGGCGGACGAGATCAACCGCACGACGCCGCGGACGCAATCGGCGCTGTTGGAGGCGATGGCCGAGGAGACGATCTCGGTCGAGAACCAGACGTATCCGCTGCAACGGCCGTTCATGGTCGTGGCGACGCAGAACCCGTTCGAGTTCGAGGGCACGTATTACCTGCCGGAGAACCAACTCGACCGGTTCCTGCTGCGGATCAGCGTGGGTTACCCTGACCGGGCCAGCGAGCACCGCATCCTGTCGCTCCAACCGGGGCGAACGCGGCTTGAGGACTTAAAGCCGGTGACGACGGCGGCCGAGGTCGTGGCGATGCAGGATCGCGTGCCGCAGACGCGACTGGACGCCACGATCCTGGATTACATCATCGACCTTGCCGAGGCGACGCGGAACCACGAGCAGTTGCACCTGGGGATCTCGCCGCGCGGGTCGCTGGCGTTGACGGCGGCGGCGCAGGCGAGCGCGGTGCTCAACGGGCGGGATTACGTGATCCCCGACGACGTGAAGCAACTGGTGATCCCGGTCTGCGCGCACCGGGTGATCAGCAAAAGCTACCTGCATAACGGGGACGCGGATTCGACCGGGCGGATCCTACGGACAATTCTGGACCAGGTGCCGACGCCGCGGTAGGCGCGCCACCCGCGCTTCACGCCGATCTCTGGACCAGTTTGCCCCCTGTTGACCGCGGCTTATCCGACTCCGGCCGTGCGCGGGCGGCGCGCCGCCGCCACCGCCGCGGTGGCCGCACGTGACAAGAGGTCGCGGACTTCCTCGTCCGTCGTGGCGGCGAAGTCTTCGTACCAGACGCCGACCGCATAGAACGGGTCCGGCGTGAGGGCGCACACGATTTCGTCCACCTCGCTGCGGAACTCCTCACAGGTCTCAGGCGAAGCTGCGGGCACGGCGATGACGATCTTCCTCGGCGCAATCCGCCGCAGCGCCTCGGCCGCGGCGCGCATCGTCGCGCCGGTCGCCAGGCCGTCATCGACGAGGATCACAACTTTGTTCCTCACGTCGGGCGGCGGTCGGTCGCCACGATACGCCCGCTCGCGCCGCCTCAGTTCGGCCAGCTCGCGCGCGGCGACCTCATCGATCCGGCGAGGCGCGATCCGCAGGCCGCGAAGGATCGAGTCGTTGAGCACGCGGACGCCTCCGCTGGCGATCGCGCCCATGGCCAGTTCCTCGTGCCCCGGCACGCCGAGCTTGCGCACCAGGAATACGTCGAGGGGGGTGTCCAGTGCCTGCGCGACCTCGTAGCCGACGGGCACCCCGCCGCGCGGCAACGCCAGCACGATCACGTCGCCGTCGCGCCCGCGGTAATGCATGAGATGGGAAGCGAGGACCTGTCCCGCCTCCCGACGATTCGCAAATCGTTGGGGCATGGCAGCACCTCCGGTGGTACGGAGGATGCAAACGGGACGCCAATGGTCGGTTCTTTACCCCTCGTCTCCGCGCCAGAAATGAAAAGTGGCGTGGTCGGATGACCACGCCACTGATTGCGATAATCTAATCGTTTTTCCGTTTACCTCACCACCGTCCCCGGCAAAAACCCTTCCAGCTTCCGCGCCCGGACCGGGTGCTGCAGCTTGCGGATCGCCTTGGCTTCCACCTGCCGCACGCGCTCGCGGGTCACCTTGAAGATGCGACCGACCTCTTCGAGCGTGTAGGTGTAGCCGTCGCCGATCCCGTAGCGCAGCTTGATGATCTCGCGCTCGCGGTAGGTCAGCGTCTTGAGCACCTGCTCGATCTTGTCCTTGAGCATCTCCTGCGTGGCGCTCTCGACCGGGTTGTCGGCCTTCTCGTCCTCGATGAAGTCGCCGAAGTAGCTGTCCTCCGATTCGCCGACCGGCCGGTCGAGCGAGATCGGGTGGCGGCTGATCTTCAGCACCCGCCGCGTCTCGCCCACGCTCATCTTGGCGCGCTTGGCGATCTCCTCGATCGTCGGTTCGCGGCCGAGTTCCTGGATGAGCTGCTTGCTGATGTTCCGCAGCTTGCTCATCGTCTCGATCATGTGCACCGGGATGCGGATCGTCCGGGCATGATCGGCGATCGCGCGGGTGATCGCCTGGCGGATCCACCACGTGGCGTACGTGCTGAACTTATAACCGCGGCGGTACTCGTACTTGTCCACCGCGCGCATCAGGCCCGTGTTGCCCTCCTGGATGATGTCCAGGAACGACAGCCCGCGGTTGCGATACTTCTTGGCGATCGAGACGACCAGTCGCAGGTTCCCGCCCGACAGCTTGCGCTTGGCGTCCTCGTACTTGTTGTAGATCTTGCGGATCGCGACCACTCGGCGGTGGAGGTCGCCGGCGTTCTCGAGGACCAGGTCCTCCAGGCCGGACAGTTCTTCCTTGCAGACCTCGAGGTCCTCCCCCGGGTCTTTCATCTTCTTGAGCTCCTCGATCCGCTGCTCCAGCTCGACCATCTTGGTGCTGATGGACGAGAGCTTCTTCATCAGCGGCGTGACCTTGCTCGTGCGGAGCGAGAGCTCTTCGAGCAGCTTCACGCTGCGGCGGCGACGCCGGCGGATCGCCAGGCGAAGCTCGTCCTGTTCCTTGCGGGTCTTGGACGGCCGCAGCGCGTCCCAGTCGTTGCGGTTGCGCCCCAGCATCTGCCGCACCGAGCCCAGGTTCAGCGGGATGCGCTGGCCGATCGTGGCCTTGTCGGCCTGGTCCTCGGCAGTGCTGATCTTCATCGTGCGGTCGAAGGGCAGGTCACCCTCGTCCACCTGCTGGAGGATGTCCACCGCGCTCTGGAGGCAGTAGTCGGATTCGAGCACTTTCGAGCGGAAGATCTTGCGGGTGATCTCGATCTTCTTGGCCAGCGCGATCTCCTGCTCACGGGTGAGCAGGGGGATCTCCCCCATCTGCGTGAGGTACATGCGCACGGGGTCGTCGATCCGCTTGCTCGACGCCTCGGCCAGTTCCTCTTCGAGGTTGAGGTCGAACTCCTCTTCGTCCTCTTCTTTGCCCTCGGCCGGCTCTTCGGCCTCGGCGGCCTTGGCCTTCTTGTTCCCCTTGTCGTCCTTGCCCAGGGCGGAGGGGAGCTTGGGCTCGGCAGCAGCCTTGCCCTTTGGGCTCTTGATGAACTCCCCGATGTCCATCTCGTCGATGAGCTTGATGCCCATCTCGTCGATCATCATCAGGAGCGAATCGAGCTTGTCGGGGGAGACGACCTCGTCCGGCAGCTTTTCGTTCAATTCCTCGTATGTCAGAAACCCGCGCGACTTTCCCAGGTCGATCAGCGCGTTCACCCGCGCATCGACCTCCTCCTGCGAACCCGACCCGATCAACGGACTCTCGATGGACATAAACCTCTTCCTGACTCGGCACGACGCTCACACGACGGATCGCGGGCCGACCAGGCCAAGACCCCGGGGAAGTTCCCGGTCCCTGCAACGTGGCGGCTTGTTGCGCGATCCCGCACTATGAACCGGACTTGAACCGGCGGATTGGCCCCAGCCTCCGCAAGTCCAATGTCTGGTTGTTTTTAACGAACTCGGCCCACTTGGCCTCGGCTTCCGGCCCGGCGCTCTGCTGGCTTATACGCCGTAGGTCGGCCAATTGTTTTTGCTCTTCCCGACGGCGCTTTTCCTCCTGGAGGAAGCCTAAGGCGCCTCGAAGCGTTTCTTCAACCTCTTGTGTTTCCTCAACTAACCCGATCAGCTCGATCGCCAACTCCTTGATCACCGGGTCGGTCAACTCTCCCACGAATTCCCTAAATACCGGCTCTCCAACGTCTTGTTGATGCTGCCAATAGATCTCGGCGAGCTTTCGTCGCCCCGGATCGGCGAAATCCTCCGGATGCACGAACTGACCGATCTTGTGCCATCGATTCGGCTCATTGAGAAGTATGCCCAACATTTGGCGTTCGGCCAGTTCCTGGGCCATGGGAATTTTAATTGCCGGCGTCGGCGCCACCGGAGTGGCCGGCGCTTGTTCAGCGGCCTCGGCCGGCTTTGCAACTTTATTCAAAGTCTTGCGGATGCTGAATCGCCGGTTCAGCTCGTCCACGCCCAAGCCGGTCAGGCGGCTGATTCGGGTTAGCAGGAAACCCCAACGGATCGGGTCCAGGCCGCCAAATGCGCGAGCCTGGTCAAACGGCGCCATATATTCCTGAACGGCCGATTCCAGGTCGGTTACGCCATCCGCGGACCGGCGACGTTCCTCAAGGCGTTTCCACTTGAAAGACATCACGTCCACGGCGTTGCTGACGACCTGTTCGAACCCGGCGGCACCGTGGGCGATCAGGTACTCGTCCGGATCGACCCCGTCCGGGAGCGTCGCGACCCCGATCTCGATCTGGTTGGTGACGAAGAACTGCAACGCCCGATCGACCGCCAGGTCACCGGCGACGTCCGGATCGAACAGGAGCACCACCTTTTTGGCGAATCGCTTGAGAAGGTTGACGTGCTGCTCGGTCAGCGCCGTGCCCAGGATGGAGACGGCGTTGGTCACGCCGTACTGGTGCGCCATCACCACGTCGGTGTAGCCTTCGACGATGACGGCCGTCCCACTCTCGATCATCCGCTGGCGCGCGAAGTTCAGGCCGTAAATGCTGCGCGATT
>DATBFY010000475.1:0-5569 GCA_036558265.1 Tepidisphaeraceae bacterium
ACCCATCGAGCCCGCTTGCGTACACCGTGATCGGACCTGGGAACGAGTTGTTGCAGTAGACCGACTTCTGATACGGCGACTGCTCGATCCACAAAACCCACTGCGTCCCGTCCGCGACCCCGGGGGCGGAGTACGTCCGGCCCATGCCCGTCAACTGGTTCGTGTTGACCAGGCCGACGAGCGCCGTCACCTCTGCCCTCGACAGCCGTAGCGACGTCGATTCAACCCTCTGGCCCTCTGCGATGCGGGACAGTTGGACGCTTCCCGTCTGGTCAACCTTGACGATATCGAGACCGCCTCGCCCGCTGCCCCGTCCGAATTCGATGACGAATGGCTTCGAGGGGTTCAGGACGAACGCCGGCCGAGTGTCCGGTTCCACCGCCTGGGTGGGCGAGCGGCCACGGCTGCCGCCGGTCGTCGTTGACGTGTCTCCGTCACAGCCGACGAGCAATACCGCGAAAATGAGAAGCGCCTTCATCACTTCATCAAACGTGGGAGACGAGATGGCATAAGTCCGTTAAGCGCCCGCGCGGCGCGGCGCCCGCGCGATGCTCGAGCGGTCGGAGACCAATTCCAAATGCTTATGAAACACTTGTGTCCCAAGATTAAAAGATTAAATGATTAAACTTGACGGTTCGCAAACTGTTAGGTAATATGCAGGCGCATCGCGAGGGGGCTTCTGCGCATGCATGGCCCCACCGGAACAGGACAGGAGGACGCCATGACCGCCCCAGCACATCCCCATCGCGCCATTGCCCAAGCCGCCACCACCGCCAACGAACACCTCCGCCAACTCTGTCTCCAGATCGCTACCCCCATCCCAAACCTGCCACAACCCGCCAAAACCTGCCAAAGTGCACCCCTCGCCGCGGGGGCGCAAAACGAACCCAGACTTCCCCTCACCCCCTCATCTCCTCCCCCCCTCCCCCCGCCCACGCGGCCATCGGCGCCAAACGAACCCACCAATCCCGCCGAAGCCCGCCAGATCCTGCCAAATCCCGCCACCCTCAGCACTCAGGACTCAGCACTCAGCACTGACCTCTCCCCTCGTCAACGCTACGCCGCGCGCCTCCTGATCGCCGGCCACACCCTCACCGCCGCCGCCGCACTCCTCAACGTCAACCGCCACACCGTCGCCGGCTGGCGCAAGCTCCCCGCCTTCCACGCCGAGCTCGATCGCCTGCTCAACCAGCTCACCCCCGCGGTATGATCTGCCCGCGGAGACACGACCATGATCCGATCCCGATTCATCCTCCTCGCCACGATCGCCTTCCTCCCCCTCGCTGCCCTCGCCGGCGATATCGATGCCCTCATTGACAAGGAATACCCCTCCCTCGAACACCTCTACACCACCCTCCACACCCACCCCGAGCTCTCCCTCCAGGAGGCCCAGACCGCCAGGCGCCTCGCCGATGAGCTCCGCACGCTCGGCTTCGACGTGGCCGAGCACGTCGGCGGGCACGGCGTCGTGGCCGTCCTCAAGAATGGCCCGGGCAAGACCCTCCTCCTCCGCACCGAGCTCGACGCCCTGCCCGTCAAGGAGGAGACCGGCGCCTCCTACGCCAGCACCGTCACCGCCACCGACCCCCACGGCAAGCCCGTATCGGTCATGCACGCCTGCGGCCACGACATCCACGTCACCTGCCTCGTCGGCGCCGCCCGCGCGCTCGTCAAGCTCAAGGACCAGTGGCACGGCACGCTCATCCTGATCGGCCAGCCCGCCGAGGAGATCGTCCAGGGCGCCGCGGCCATGCTCAAGGACGGCCTCTTCACCCGCTTCCCGCGCCCCGATTTCTGCCTGGCCCAGCACGTCGATTCCGAGCTCCAGGCCGGAAAGGTCGGCTACGTCTCCGGCTACGCCATGGCCAACGTCGATTCGCTCGACATCACCATCCGCGGCGTCGGCGGCCATGGCGCCATGCCCCACACCGCCAAGGACCCGATCGTCATCGCCGCCCAGACCATCCTCGCGCTCCAGACCATCGCCAGCCGCGAGGTCAAACCGACCGACCCCGTCGTCGTCACCGTCGGCTCGATCCACGGCGGCACGAAGCACAACATCATCCCCAACGAGGTCACCCTCCAGCTCACCATCCGCACCTACAAGGACGAGACGCGCCAGCAGGTGCTGGGCGCGATCGAGCGGATCGTCAAAGGCACCGCTGCGACCGCCGGCGTCCCCAAAGACCGCGAGCCGATCATCACCCGCACCCCCGAGTCCACCTTCGCCACCTACAACACCCCCGCCCTGGTCGATCGCGTCACCGCGACGCTCCGCAAGACCCTGGGCGACTCGAACGTCGTCGAGCGCGAACCCACCATGGGCGCCGAAGACTTCGGCCTCTACGGCCGCGACGAACCCCGCATCCCCATCTTCATGCTTCGCCTGGGCAGCGTCAGCCCCGACCAGATCGCCGCCGCCAAGGCCGGCAACCAGTCCCTCCCCAGCCTGCATTCCGCCCGCTACCTGCCGCAGCGCGAGCCGACCATCCGCACGGGCACGCTGGCCCTGACCACCGCGGCCTTGGATCTATTGGGGAGATGATGAAGCGACAAGGGGGCTTATTCTCCGCGCAACCGCGTCACGAACGCCGTGTGCTCCGGCGTCGCCGTCCCCTCATCGACCGCCTTGAAGAGGGCAGGCAGGTCGGCTTTGAGCAGCGCCGCCACGTCCAGCCACAGACCCGGGAAATGTTCGCTCTTGGCGACGCCGCGCTTGTCGCGCGGCAGTTGGACGTACTGGCCTTCACGGAGGACGAACCAATCGACCGCCGCATCATCGGTGCGCCAGACCAGGTACTCGCGCACGCCATTGCGGCGGTACGCGTTGAGCTTCGCGTGCAAGTCGATGCTGACGGTGGAGGCGGCGATCTCACAGACAAGGGTCGGCGCGCCGTTCACGTAGTCGTCGTCGTCCGCCGCCGCCACGCCGCCAAGCTGCCTGGGCAGGAGCAGCATCAAGTCCGGCTGCGGCTCGTTGTCCTCGTCAAGGCGTGCCGTCGTGTTGTCAGCCAGCCGATCTTCCAAACCCGAGGTTTTTGAAACGTAATAACCCAGCCAAGTACACAACCGCGCGTGCGGCACACCATGTCGCTGGATTCGAACCGGTGACGGCATATGGACGATCCCCTCGATCAGTTCTGCCTTTTTGATCTGCGGCATCGCGCGATACCGGCGCTCGAACTCCGCGCGCGTCAGACGATCGCCGTTTTCCAATGGCGGGACCGACGGCCGGCCGGCGTGCGCGGAAGGCGGTGTCGTTGGAGCGGCTGTCATGGCGACATCATTATAACATACGACCCATTAAAGCTCGCACTCGTCCACCTTCACATGCGCCGTGAGAACGAGTCACACGCCCCCAGGCACCTTGCCCAGAAACGACAACCCCGGCGATCCCAGCGCGGCCATCGGCACGACGAACTGATCGCGCTGCGGCGCCGATTGCGCATGCCCTCGCGTAACCATCGCCAATACTTCGCCTACGGACATCGCGTTTGCGGCGCGGGCCTTGTACTGCTCCCGCGCGGCGTTCCATTTGTGCAATTCCTGCTCGGACGGTTGAAACTTCGACTCGTGCGGCACCGATTGGCCCAGCAGCATGACCAGGAATCCGTCGATCCCGAAGATGTCCTGCGAATCGACCAGCCCGGCCGAGGCGTAGGGGCTGGGGCCCATCTGCTGATACCACTCCACGATCGGCTCGGCGCCCGCCAGGTTCGTGTGCGCGCGGCAATGCCGCCAGAACGGCGTGTCCAGTCGCGTGTTGAAGCGATAGTGCGTCGCCAGGAATTTCCGCACGCTGTCCCAGGCGCGCGCGGTCAGGCTGTTGAAGAACCGCGCGGCCGCCGGCGTCACGAGCAGGTCGCTTTCCAGGAGCAGTTCGGCCAGCAGCATGCCGCGCGTGGCGATGATCGACAGCGAGGTCGCTTCCAGCGGCTCGACGAAACCGCTGGAATTCCCGATCGCCACGACATTCTTCACCCAGCTCCGCTCGTACCGCCCGGAGGCAAAGCGCACGACCCGCGTCGGGCCGGTGATCTTTGGATTCTTCTCGATCAGCTCGCGCTGGGCGTCGTCATCCGAGATGAACGCCGAGCTGTAAACGTAACCGCGATTGATCCGATCGGGGTGTTCGATCTGCCAGCACCAGCCCGAATTCATCGTTTCGGCGGTCGTGTAAGGCCGCACGGGCTCATCGGTTCGCGCCCACCCGCCGACGATCGCGCGGTCGCAGATGAGCGTGTCCTGGTAGCTGACGAACGGTTCTTTCAGCGTCTGGCCGAGAAGCAGCGACCCAAAACCCGAGCAGTCGATGTAGAGATCCGCGGTCTCGGCCTGGCCCGATTCCAGATCCAATCCCCGGACGCCCTGCTCATCCTGATGCACGTGGCGAACCGTGTCCGTGAGGACCTTCACACCAAGCCGCACGGCCAGGGACTCGAGAAACTCGGCAAACGACGCGTTTTCGATGTGGTAGGCGAAATCCATGTGCAGGATCGGCCCGCCGTTGGCGCCGCGCTCGAAGATCTTGTCCCCGGCCATCAGCGCGGCGGAGAGGCTGGCGTTCTCCATGTCGTCCGAACAATAGTAGCCGACGGCCTTGCTCAGCCCATCGAGCTTGCCGGAGAGCGTCCGCCCGAACGGAAACACAAACCGTTTGCGCGGCCCCCAGATGAAATAGGTGCCCAGCTTCCAGCTCGCCTTCACCGCTCGGACGAACTCGGCGATCTCAAGCCCGAGGAAATGATGAATGAAATAGGTGAACGGGATCGCCGATCCTTCGCCGACGCCGATGATCCCGATTTCTTTGGACCGGATGACCACGACCTCAAGACGCGGGATTTTCTTCTTGAGGGACAGCGCGGCCATAAAGCCCGCGCTGCCACCGCCGACAACGACGACCTTGCGAATCAGGGTCTCCATGCGGCTCACAACCCCACTTCATTCACCTTCACGCCGTGGGCCTTGAGCGTGTTGACCTGCACCAGCTTCGCCTCGTCCGCATCCTTCACGTTATCGCTGTGGCACGCGGCCTTCTTGCCCTTGTGGGCGAGCTTGTGGATTTCCTCGGGCGAGAGGACGCCGCGCTGGCGGAGGGCATCGGCGCCGGCGGGCGAAACGCCGGGGCTGGCGGTGGCCTTTTTCACGGGTTGCGAAGCCTCGTCCTTGCCCGAGTAAAAGTCGGTGATCTCCTTGCTGATGCGGACGCTGCACCAGTCATGCCCGCACATGGCGCAAAAGTCCGTATCGACCTCCAAATCCTCGTCGTGATACGCCCGCGCCAGGTCCGGATCGAACGACAGGTCGAAGTGCCGCTGCCAGTTCAGCGCGGCGCGGGCCTTGGTGAGCTCGTCGTCGCGGTCGCGCGATCCGGGGATGCCCAGGGCCACATCCGCGGCGTGGGCGGCGATCTTGTAGGCCACGCACCCCTGCTTGACATCGTCCTTCTTGGGCAGGCCCAGGTGCTCCTTGGGGGTGACGTAGCAAAGCATCGCCGCCCCGTGGTACGCCGCCGCGGTCGCGCCGATGCAGCTCGTGATGTGGTCGTAACCGGGGAAGATATCGGTCA
>DATBFY010000476.1:0-3253 GCA_036558265.1 Tepidisphaeraceae bacterium
ATGCGGGAAGTACGCATCCGATCTGCTGCCGAACTTGGCGAACTTGGCGGACGACCTCTGCTTCATCCACTCGATGACGGCCAAGTCAAATACGCACGGCCCGGCGGAGAACCAGATGGGGACCGGCTTCACGCTGGAGGGGTTCCCGTCGATGGGGGCGTGGGTCAGTTATGCGCTGGGGTCGGAGGCCCAGGACCTGCCGGCGTTCGTGGCGATCCCGGACCCGCGCGGGGTGCCGCAGACGGGGCCGGCGCAGTGGTCGGCGGGGTTCCTGCCGGCGGTGTTCCAGGGGACGGCGTTCGGGGCGGGGCGGCCGATCCCGCACCTGGCGCGACCGGCGTCGATCGCGCCGGCGACGGACCGGGCGAGCCGTGATTTCCTGCGCCTCTTGAACGACCGGCACCTGCGCGAGCACCCGGGCGACGCGGCGCTGGCGGCGCGGATCGCGTCATATGAGTTGGCGGCGCGGATGCAGCTTTCGGCCGCGGCGGTGGGGGACCTTTCGACCGAGCCGGCGTCGGTTCTCGAATCCTATGGCGCGAACGATTCGAACAAGCTCAAGGCGGGTTTTGCGCGCAATTGCATCCTGGCGCGGCGGCTCCTGGAGCGAGGGGTGCGGTTCGTCGAGTTGTTCAACGGCGCGTATGCGATGGGCGAGGGCGTGGGGAACTGGGATGGCCACAAGACGCTCAAGAAGCAGTACGACGTACACGGGCCGATCCTGGACCAGCCGGCAGCGGCCTTGATTCGGGACCTGAAGGCGCGCGGGATGCTGGATGACACGCTGGTGCTCTTGACGACGGAGTTCGGGCGGATGCCCACGTTTCAGAAGGGCGCGTCGGGGCGGGATCATAATCCCAAGGGTTTCACGGTCGTGCTGGCGGGCGCAGGAGTGAAGTCCGGTCACTCGTATGGCGCGACCGATGAATTCGGCTACCAGGCCGCCGAGAACCCGACCACCATTTATGATCTGCACGCGACGCTGCTGCACGTGCTGGGCCTGGACCACGAGCGGCTGACGTTCTATCACAACGGCATCCGCCGGCGATTGACGGACGTGCACGGGAGCGTGGTGCGCGGAGTGCTGGCGTAGCTGGTCTTGGACAATGCGCTGCTTGCGCAAGGGAGTTCACATTCGACCGCGGCTCGTCATCCTGCTGATCGTTCTGCCCGGAGCTGCGGTATTACTCCGGCCATCCTGGGGGCGACCGTCTCCGGAAACTCACGCGAGAATTCTCGAATTGACTCACGCACTGTCCCAAATCGATCGCGACATGGACGTCGGAAACGTGCCGATCACGCGGGCACTGCTCGAACGCGAGCACGAACTGTCGGCCCGATTGACGGCGGCACGATGTCAGATGGCATCGAGCAGGACCGGACGAGTCACGGCGCTCCAGGTGCACCTGGAGCGAATGCAACGGCAGGAAGCCATCCTCCGCACAATGAGGTGCGAGGGCCCACGGCCGTTCGCCGTGGCGCATGACCACATAGCACTGGCGCGCGTGTGGCTGGCCTTCGAGTGCGGCGGCTGATCGAAGCGCGGCTCGTGCCCGGGGAAACGCCAGGCCTTATTTCGTGTTCTCCTTCAGGAAATTCACCGTCTCCGGCCAAGCCTCTTCGGCGGCCTTTTTGTTGCCCGCGTTGCGGTCGCCTTCGGTCTGGCGCAGGAAGCCGTGGCCAGCGCCGTCGTGGATGTGCGGGGTGTACGGCTTACCGAGCTCTTTCATCTTCGTCTCGGCGGGCTTGATCGTGGCGTTGACGCGGTTGTCGTTCCCGCCGTAATGGCCGTCCACCGGGCACTTGATCTTCTCCAGCGCCTGCTCGTTGGGGCTGGTGCCGTAGTAGACGACGGCGGCGTTGAGGTCGGGTTGCTCGCTGGCGTAACGGAAGCTGGTGCCGCCGCCCCAGCAGAAGCCGATGCACGCCGACTTGCCGCTGGCGGCGGGAAGCTTGAGGCCGTAGTCGCGGGTGGCGTCGAGCATCTTCTTCACGTCGTCGTTCTTGAGGTCGCGGACGGCGGTCATCACGGCCTGGCGGTCGGCGAACGCCTCGGTGCCCCCGCCGTTGGGCCCCTTGCCGGAAAGCAGATCCGGCGCGATCGCGATGAAGCCCTCGGCCGCGAGCTGGTCGGCGACGCCGCGGATCCAGTCCGACAGACCGAAGATCTCCTGGATCACGATCACGACCGGCGCCTTGTCCTTGCGCTCGGGGTAGACGACGTACGCGTTGAGCTTGGCGGGCATGCCCGCGACGTCGATCTTGGCGAACTCGCCGTGGCGCGGGGAGGCGTTCAGGCGGGCGCGGGCCTCCTGTTCGCCGGCCGGCAGGGCCGGCGCGTCGGCGGCGTAGAGGGATGGAGCGGAGAGGAGCAGCGCGATCAGCGCGACGGTGGTGGGGGCGAGGTGTTTCATGGGTGCGTATGATTGCGCCGCGCGCGGGGGGCGGTCAAGCGCAAACGACGCGACGGATCAACGGCGGTCGAAGCGAAACAGGTCGGCATCAGGGTTGTTGATGCCGAGAATCCGGTCGCGCAGGAGCCGCGCCGCGATCAGGCCGAAGGTGATCCCGTTCCCGCCGTAACCCAGCGCGAACAGCCCGCGCGGGAACTCCCGGTGCGGGCCGATGTATGGCAGGCCGTCCGGCGTCTGGGCGAACGTTCCGGCCCAGGCGCAATCGACCTCGAATGACAGATGCGGGAAGAGCGTCGCCAGCTTCTTCGCCAGCGTGGCGGCCTTCTGCGGGATGCGGGCATCGCGGATCGCGGGATCGACCAGGTCGTCGTCCTCACCGCCCGCGATGATCCGCGAGGGGCCATCCGTGCGGACATAGAAATAGGGACTGCCCGATTCCCAGACCAGCGGAAACTCACCAGTTCCCGTTGGCAGGCTCCGAGCGTCACAGCGGGCGGCGATGGCGTAGGTACTCTTGAGCTTGACGTCGATGTTTTTCAGGAATTCAGGCGTCTCGTAGCCGGTGGCGAAGATCACGTGGTCCGCGCGCAGGCACCGGTGCGCGGAAGAGGTAAGCGTTATACCGCCGCCGCCGCGGTCAAAATCGTAGGTCTCGATCTGCGTCTGAGCGAAGGCGCGCAGACCCCTGTCCAGGGCCGCCCGGATGAGCGCGGTTGTAAGCGCCACCGGATCAACGCGCGCCGCCTGCCGGGAGAGCAGGGCCGCGGGGCGGTCGAACACGAAGCGCCGGCGAACGTCGGACTCGCTGAGGTAGTCCACGTCCAGCCTGATCGCGCGCC
>DATBFY010000477.1:0-14367 GCA_036558265.1 Tepidisphaeraceae bacterium
AGCACCACGATCCACGTCGACCGGTCACACCACGGCGGTCGACCGCACGACAGACGGCACGCACGACGACGAGGAGACATCATGGCTAACCCGCGATTCGCCTGGGGCATCGACATCGGCAATCGGGCGCTCAAGGCGATCAAGCTCGTCCGCGACGGGGACAACCTCCGCATGGACGACGTCGAGGTGATCGAGCACGAGCAGGTCCTCTCCAATAGTGGCGACAACCGCGAGACGTTGATCCAGACCGCCCTCGCGAATTTCGCCCAGCGGCACGTCACCAAGGGCGGGGTCGTCGCCGTCGGGGTCTCCGGGCAGTCCTCCTTCGCCCGCTTCATCAAGCTCCCCCCCGTCGAGAAGAACAAGATCCCCGAGATCGTCCGCTTCGAGGCCATCCAGCAGATCCCCTTCCCGCTCGACCAGGTCGAGTGGTCCTACCAGCTCTTCCGCCAGCCCGATTCGCCCGACGTCGAGGTCGGCATCTTCGCCATGCGCAAAGAGCTGGTGAACCAGCAGATCAAGTACTTCACCGACATGGACATGAACGTCCAGGTCGTGCAGATGAGCCCGCTGGCCGTCTACAACGCGATGTACTACGACAATCGCCTGGCGGACGGCACCACCATGATCCTGGACCTGGGGGCCGAGAACGCCGACCTGATCATCGCCGAGGGCGAGTCGGTCTGGCTCCGCAGCGTGCCGATCGGCGGCAACAACTTCACCGAGTCGCTGGTCAAGGCGTTCAAGCTGAACTTCGCCAAGGCCGAGGAGCTCAAACGCAACGCCCAGACGAGCAAGTACGCGCGGCAGATCTTCCAGGCGATGCGGCCGATCTTCGCCGACCTGGTCGCCGAAGTGCAGCGGTCGATCGGGTTCTACTCGTCGGTTCACCGCGACAGCCGGATCAAGCGGATCGTCGCCCTGGGGAACACCTTCCGCCTGCCGACCCTCCAGAAGTACCTCCAGCAGAACCTTCAGATCGAAGTGGAGCGACTGGACAGCTTCACGGCGGGGCAGCCGGACGACGGCCGCCAGGCCGCCGTGCTGAGCGACAACATCGCCTCGATGGCCGGCGCTTACGGCCTGGCGCTCCAGGCGATGGGCCAGGGCAAGATCGCCTCGTCCCTCCTCCCGCTGGAGATCAAGCGAGCCAAGATCTGGCAGGAGAAGACCCGCTGGTTCGCCGCCGCCGCCGCGGTGTTCCTGCTGGGCGCCGGCGTCAAGTACGGTACTTACTACTTCCACAACCAGAAGTTCGAGTCCAACGCGGGCGTGCAGCGCACGATCGACGGTGCGGTCCAGCAGGCCGAGAAGCTCGACCGCGGCTGGCAGGATATCGAGAGCTCCGGTGAGCCCGACAAGATCCGCATCCGCAACGTGAACTCGCTCCAGCAATACCGCGACCTCTGGGGCGACCTCTGGGTGGACCTCACGCGCTCGCTCCCCCAGCAGAACGGCGCGGATGCCGGGAAGCTTAAGACCACGCCGCGCGCCGACCGGCAGCAGGTCTTCATCGATTCGATCAACTCGCAGTACCGCACGGACATGGGCGCGATCCTCAAGGCCGGCGATGAGCAGTTCAAGACGCTCGCCAACCCGAGCGGCGCGGCCGCCGGTACGGTCAGCAATCCGTACACCCAGGGCGCCGGGGATGCGGGCGCGCGATTCCGCGGCAGTGAGGATCGCGGCGGTTACGGCCGCGGACGCGAGCGGGGGGGGTACGTCCAGCCCTCCGCGCCCGCCCCCGACGATGCCGCCGCCGGCGGCGGCACCGGCACCGAGGCAACCGAGCGCGGCTACCTGATCACTCTCCAGCTCACCTCCCCCAATAAGAACGCCCCGGCGCTGGTCGATTCCACCCTCGTGAAGGACCTGTTGAGCAAGGTCTCGCAGGCTAACGCCTTCAAGGAACAGAAGAATTACTACGTCGGGCGTGCGACGATCGTCTCGGCACAGCAGATCCTGTCCGACGACGCGCGCAAGGCCAAGATCAAGGCCGATTACGACGCCAAGCGACAGGCCCAGGAAATGGCCCGCCAGGGTCAGTTGGGAACCGGTGGCGCAGCCGATTACCGCACGGGTGGTGGCGGCTACGGTCGAGGCCGCGCCGGCATGGGACGGGGCGAACGCGGAGGGTTTCCCACCCGCCCTGGCCCCGACATCGCCGGTTTGCGACCCAACGTGACCCGCGGGGGGGAGTCCGGCACCGATAAGGCCGACGCCGAAGCCTTTAACGACCCGCTTTACCCCGGCGAGCAGGTGCTCAACGACTGGGAGCTGACCGTCCTGGTCGCCGTCGTGCTCGACCCCAAGGCCCCGCAACCGGCGGACGGATCGGCGGGCGCCCAGACGGCCTCCGCCACCGACGTCGCCGACGATCGCCGGACCGCCTCAACCGTCTCCGGCAACCGTTAGTCGTCCGGCGGCGCGCCGGCGAGTTCGCGCACCCTGCACCCTGTGAGTCCGCACACCTGAGGTCAAAATGGAAATCGTCAAGAAGAACCTGTTCAGCATCATCTGCGGGGTGGTCGCCGTCGCCGCCGTCGTTGCGGTCTTCGTCTGGCCGCTCAACGGCTACTTCGACGAGCTGTCGCAGAAAGCCCAGGCGCGGGCGGCGGTTTACGGCAAGATCGATACGCTCACCCGAAAGACGCGCAGCCTCCCCGTGTTCGACCCCAAGAACCCCGAGGCCGGTACGCTGACGCGCTTCCCCAGCAACACCCTGATCAAGCGCGGCAAGGACGCCAAGGACGAGGTCAATGCCAAGAGCATGAAGACCTACGACCTGGCCTGGCATCTGAATTACCAGGGCCATGGCCTGGCGGTCCCCAACAGCCTGCCCAACCCCTCGAGCGTGACCCAGATCAACTTCCGCAGCGACCTGCAGAAGAAGTTCGACGAGCTGCGCGAGGGCGAGCTGGCCGCCGGCGTCCCGCCGACCCCCGAACAGCTCGAGATCCGCAAGGGCGCGATCTGGGACGAGCTGAAGAAAAAGCTGGTCGTCGTCGGCGACCAGGTTACCAATAAGGACCAGGTTATGGCCGAGTACGACGACCTGGTGCGCAAGCTGCCCGACGTGATGAAGCAGGAGATGGCGACCGGGCACAAGATGTACATCAACCCCCTTGAGGTGATGAAGGTCTCGGCGCTCATCCCCGACAACGGCAAGGCCCCGGACGTGGTGAGCATGTGGTGGGCCCAGGTCGAGTACTGGGTCGCCCGGGACGTGGGCGCCGCGATCGCCGAGATGAACGCCAATGCCAAGAATGTCACCGACGCGCCGGTGAAGAACCTGGTGGCGCTGATCGTCAAGGACGACTTCTTCCCGTCGATCGGTGGCGTCGGCGGGGCGGTCGGGGGCGGCCGAGTCATGGGAACCACCGCCGACTCCGGCGCCGCCGGTGACGCCGGTGCGACCCCCGCGACCGGCGGGCAGCCCGACCCGACCGTCGCCCTGCCCGATGGCTCGTCGATCAGCCCGACCAAGCGGATCTCCAACAACCTCTTCGACGTCGTCCAGTTCACCATGTCCGTTGACGTCGATGCCGACCAGGTGGCGCTCTTCCTCAAGACGCTGGCGACCAACCGCTTCCTCACCGTGACCCGCCTGGAGATGAACCCCGTGGACTCGCAGCTTATGCAGGTCGGCGGGTACGTGTACGGATCGCGCCCCGTCGTCACGCTGAACCTCGACTGCGAGTCACTGTTCATGCGGCAATGGACGATCAACCTGATGCCCGACATGATCAAGCGGGCGCTGGGCATCCCGACGGGGCCCGGTGACACGCAGCAACCGGCAGTGGCGCCCCAGCCCGTGGCTCAGCCCGTGGCGCCCGCCGTGCCCCGCCGAGGGACCGTACGAGACTGAACACGATCACGTTTAGCGGCGGTCCGAAGGACCGCGCGTCTCAACAACGCACGACGAGCGACAACGAGCAACAACGAGCAAGACACCCGGGATCGGAACCTCATTCAGCAGCAGCAGGTGCACCATGAAAAAAGTGGTAGCTTTTTTGGAAGAGTACGCGGAATGGCTGGCATTGGGCGTCGCCTGCCTCTTCCTCCTTTACATGGTCTGGTCGTACGTGATCAGCCCCGAGCCCCTGAAGGTGGCGGTCGGCGGGGAGAAGCAGATGCCTGGCGACGTTGACACGTACGTCAGCTCGCACGCCGTCAACCGGCTCCAGGACGCGATGAACGCGCCCGCCGACGTGAAGATCCCCGTCCCCGATTTCGACAAGGAATTCGCCACCGCGATGGGGCCCAATCGCCCCCACATGGCCAAGGAATTCCTCGCCGTGAACGTACCCTTCCGGCCGCTCGCGCCGGGCGTGGAGTATGTCAAGGCGGCTCCCAGCGGCGAGGACCACAAGTTCGTGATGGACATCAAGGTGCCCACGCCAGTTTGGGACGTGAAATTTTCAGCTCAGGGCAACTCGCTGGTCATGCCGCCACCCCCGCCCCCCGAGGGTGAGAACCCCGACGACCCCCAGCAGCAGGCGGCGGCCGCGCCCCCACCGATCCAGCCCCCGGTCCAGGGAGGCACGCCGGAGGAGAACGCCGTCTTGCTCGCCAACGCCTTGGACAAGTACTGGATCACCGTCGAGGCCAAGCTCCCCATGAAGGGTCTGGTGGACGAGTGGAAGCGGGTGTTCTACGACCCCAAGACCAAGCGCCCCTGGCCCAACGTCCCCCAGGAGGGAATCCCGACGTCGTTCATGCAGGTTGAAGTCGAGCGCGAGGAGCAGGTCGGCCCCAACCAGTGGGGCAACAAGGTGACGCTCAAGCCGCTGCCGCTGGTGCATGCGGAGAACTATCCCAAGGAGGGTGACCGCGTCCAGGAAGAGCGGTATCGCGCCTGGGCCGAACAGCGCCAGGTGGACGTGGTCGAGCCCGCGTTCTACCAGATCATCAAGGGCGACCCCTGGTACGTCCCGTCCCTGGGCGCGCCCAAGGATCAGAACCAACTCGCCGCCGAGGCCGCCAATCAGCAGCCCTTTGACCCGGCCAACCCGCCCAATCGCACGCTGACAACCTGGGAGAAACAGCAGGTCTACATTTACAAGCAGAAGGTGCGCGAGGAACAGCAGAAGCAGGAAGCCGTCCAGCGCAAGGCCAAGCTCGACTCCACCCGTTCGGGCACCGGCAGCGAAGGCAGCGGGTCGCGTGGCGGCGGCGGTGGCCGGCGCTCGATCGGCGGCTACGCGCCGCTCCCGATCGAGCTCGCCTCCGGCCAGGGCATCAGCGACGACGGCGGGGGCTACGGCCGCCGCCGTGGTCCCGCGCAGCAGCAACCGGGGCAGGTGCCCCCGATGACGCCCGGCGCCCGCGGCGGGGGGTTTGACCGCGGCGGTTACGCCCCGGGTTACAACCCGCGCGACCTCCGCTACCGCAACACGCCAGACCGCTCGGGTGAGTATCGCAGGCGCTCTCTCGACGCCTCCACGCCCCCCGCGATCGATCCGAGCACAGGATTCACGCCCAGCGCCGCGCTCGCCGGCCCGTTCGACCCCACACGGCTTCCCGTTGACATCAAGGGCAACGTCCCCGACGTGATCATGTGGGCCCACGACGACACCGCCGTGCCCGGCAAGAACTACCGCTACCGGCTGCGCGTCAAGATCAAGAATCCGCTCTACGCGACGTTCGGCCTGGCCAAGGACCAGAAGGACGCCGAAACCTTCGCGCTCATGAGCGACTGGACCCCCTGGAAGGAGATCCGGGCCCCGCGCAGCACCGATTACTTCTTCGCCACCTACCGCGCGCAATTGCAGGCGGGCACGATCCTCTCGGTCAACGTGGACGTCTTCAAGCGCCAGAAGGGCGAGTGGTCGATGGCGACGTTCACCGTCGCGCCCGGCGACGCGATCGGCGGCGTGAAGAACGGCGTCGACTACGCGACCGGCAAGACCCTGGTCGACCTGCGCCGCGACGTGCGCGACAAGGACGTGAAGATCATGGTCGCCGACGAGGTCGGCACCATCGACACCGTCGATTTCCAGGACCAGGTCAACGACGACTGGTACAAGTCGCTCAAGGAGAAGATCAGCAACGCGCAGGCTCTGCTGCAGGGCGCACAGGACGGCGCCAATGGCGGCGGCAACGGCGCCGTTCCCGCCGGCGGCACCGGCCCCAGCTCCGCCCTGATTAACGAGGTGGGCGCCCGCCGGGCGCGCGGCGTCCGCGACTGACACGCGCCCCGCGCGCGGTCAGCACATTTTCGCAGGGATCGGGATGCGCGCGCGCGCCACGCCGCACCGCCGCTTGTCGCGCGGCGCGGGCCCCCATACACTCTGCCTGACATGAATTCAGCAGGCACCCCCGCGGCGTCGACCGGCAGTACCTCCGAGCGACGGGTCACGGTTCGCATCAAGCGTCAGGCCAGACCAGAAGCCGCGCCGCACTGGGAGCAATTCGCCGTTCCCGTGCGGCCCAACATGAACGTCATCTCCGTGCTCCAGTGGATCGCCGCCCACCCGACGACGATCGACGGCGCGACCACGACGCCCCCCGTCTACGACAGCGGGTGCCTCGAGGAGGTCTGCGGCGCCTGCACCATGCTGATCAACGGCAAGACGCGGCAGGCGTGCTCGGCGCTGGTGGAACGGATCTCGCCGGGCCTCGGCCCGATCATCCTCGAGCCGATGACCAAATTCCCCGTGATCCGCGACCTGTTCGTGGACCGCGCGCGGCTCTTCGACGACCTCAAGCGCGTCAAGGCCTGGGTGCCGATCGACGGCACCTACGACCTGGGCCCCGGCCCGGCGATCAGCCAGCGGCTCCAGGAAACGCGCTACCCGCTCTCGCGCTGCATCTCCTGCGGCTGCTGCCTCGAGGCCTGTCCCCAGTACACCCCGGCGAACCGGTTCGTGGGGGCGGCCGTCATCAGTCAGGCGCGGCTCTTCAACGACCACCCCACCGGCGCGGCGCTCAAGGACGAGCGGCTCGAGGCGCTGATGGGAGAGGGGGGCGTGCAGGACTGTGGCAAGGCGGGCAACTGTGTCCAGGTCTGCCCCAAGGAGATCCCCCTGCTGGAATCCATCGCCGCCGTCCAGCGCCAGGCGACCGTCTACACGATCAAGAAGTTCTTCAGCAAGTAAAGCCTTCCTTTCGCTTGTAAAATCCGCCCGACACGCGCGCGTGAACTTTGGAGGATCGCCATGGATCCCCGCCACGACACCGCCACCACCCGCCGCGAGCTGTTCCGTACCACCGGCGTCGCGATCGCCGGTCTGGGTCTGGCACCCCTCCTCCCCGCCGCACCCGCCGCCAACGCCGCCGCCCCGCCTGCCACGCGCCCGGTTTCCCGTCCGGCGGCGGTCCCCCCGTTGGACCGGTTCCCGCGCATGGTCCAGGAGTATTTCGTCCGCCGCGTCCGCGAGGTCGAAGCCGCCGCCAACACCGCCCGCGCCGTGCTGGCGACTCGGGAGGACGCGCTGCGCTACGTCGCAGTCGTTCGCGAAAAGGCGCGTCAGTGCTTCGGCCCTTTCCCGGAAAAGACGCCGCTTAACCCGCGCACCACCGGCAAGGTCGATCGCGACGTCTACACGATCGAAAACGTGATCTTCGAAAGCCGCCCGGGCTTCTTGGTCACCGCCAACCTCTACGTCCCCAAGGGCCGCGCCTTCCCCCTGCCCGGCGTGGTCGGCACGTGCGGGCACTCCGCCAACGGCAAGGCCTACGAGACCTATCAGTCCTTTGCCCAGGGGCTGGCGCGACAGGGTTACGTTACGCTGATCTTCGACCCGATCGGCCAGGGCGAGCGCCTCCAGTACCTCGATCCAGGGAGCCTCAAATCCCGCGTCGGCGACGGCGTCGCCGAGCACCTCCTCTGCGGCAACCAGCAGTTCCTCGTCGGCGAGTTCTTCGGCGCCTGGCGCGCGTGGGACGGCATCCGCGCGCTCGACTATCTCCTCTCCCGGCCCGAGGTCGATCCGAAGCACGTCGGCGTCACCGGCAACTCGGGCGGCGGAACGATGACCACCTGGCTGTGCGCCCTGGACGACCGCTGGACCATGGCCGCCCCCGGCTGCTTCGTCTCCACCTTCCGCCGCGACCTGGAGAACGAGCTCCCGCAGGACACCGAGCAATGCCCGCCCCGCGCGCTCGCGCTGGGCCTGGACCACAGCGACTTTCTCGCCGCCATGGCCCCTAAGCCGATTATCATCCTCTCCCAGGAAAAGGACTACTTCGACACGCGCGGCGCCGCCGAAGCCTACGATCGCCTCAAGCGCCTCTACACCCTGCTGGGCGCCCCGGAGAACATCAGCCTGCACGTCGGCCCCCGCCCGCACGGCTTCTGGGTCGAGAACCGCCAGGCGATGTATCGCTGGTTCAACCGCTTCACGAAGGTCGCCGACGCGCAGGACGAGCCCAAACTCCAGATCGAAGACGAGCAGACCCTGCGCTGCACGCCCGACGGCCAGGTCGCCCCGCTCAAGTCCCGCACCGTCTTCTCCTTCACCCGCCAAACGTCCCAGCGCCTCGGCGAGTCACGCAAGCCGCTTGACCGCGATTCCCTCAAGGCCGCCGTTGCCTCAATCCTCAAGCTGCCCGAGCGTCGCACGACGCCGCCCGATTACCGCATCCTCCGCCCGCTGCGCCCACGCGGATACCCGAAGAAGAATTGCACAACTTACGCCGTCGAGACCGAGCCCGGCATCCAGGCCCTGGTACACGCGCTGTCGGACGAGCCGATCTACTCGCGCCCGCCAGCCGGGAAGGATCCGCGAGCCACCCTCTACGTCGCCCACCAGTCCGCCGACCTCGAGCTGCGCGACGAGCCGCTGGTCCGCGAGTTGATCGGAAGCGAAGCCGCCGACGTCCCCTTCTACGCCGTCGACCTCCGCGGCATCGGCGACTCGCGCCCCGACACCTGCGGCGGCCCCGACCAGTTCCTCGCCCCCTACGGTAGCGACTACTTCTACGCGATCTACGCGATCATGCTCGATTACCCCTACGCCGGCCAGAAAACCCATGACCTCCTGCGCGTGCTGGACTTCCTCGCCGCCCACGGCCGCACGCAGGTTCACCTGACCGCCCGCGGATGGGGCACGCTCCCCGCCACCTTCGCCGCCCTGCTCTCGCCGCACGCCGCCCGCGTCACCCTGAAAAACACGCCCACGTCCTACGCCGCGATCGCCCAGGCCGAGAACTACACCTGGCCGCTCTCGACGTTCATCCCCGGCGTGCTGGGGCGCTTTGACCTGCCGGACTGCTACCGCGCGTTGGAAGCCAAATCGCTCAAGCAGATCGAGCCGTGGGGCGCGGCTGGTGCATAATCGTCACTGCTGCGGCTTCTTCGGTGGCCGGGCGTGCGCCTTCTCCGTCCGCCGCGCCCGCCGGCCATAACGCGTCCCCTCCCCGGTATCGCCCGCCTTGGCGCCGGCCAGCGGGTTCCGCCGCGCATCACCGTTCGTCGCCGCCGCCTTGTCCAGCGACTCGTCCAGCGGCCGCCACCAGTGCTTCTTGAGGCCCTGGGTGACGACCTTCACGCACTCCTTGGGGTCGTCCACGATCCGAAAGATGTCCGCGTCTTCCGGGTCAACGAAATCCGGCACGAGTTGCTCCCGCACCCAGTCGACCAGCCCCCCCCAGTGCCGGCTGCCGTAAAGCACCACCGGGAACGCCTCCGCCTTGAGGGTCTGGATCAGCGTGACCGTCTCGAAGAACTCGTCCAGCGTCCCGTACCCGCCCGGGAAGCAGACGAACGCCGACGCGTACTTCACGAACATCACCTTGCGCGCATAGAAGTAGTGAAAGTCTAGGCTGATCGTCTGGTACTTGTTGGCCTCCTGCTCCTGCGGGAGGGTGATGTTGAGCCCGATCGATTGCCCGCCCGCCTCGAACGCCCCCTTGTTCGCCGCCTCCATGATCCCCGGCCCCCCGCCCGTGATCACGCTGAAGCCCGTTTTGGCAAAGAGGCGCGCGGTCTCCTCGGCCTCTTTGTAGTAATGATCGTTGGGGCGCGTGCGGGCGCTGCCGAAGAGGCTGACCGCCTTCCCCGCGCCCGCCATCACCTCAAACCCTTCGACGAACTCCGCCATGATGCGGAAGATCCGCCACGAATCCTGGCCGTTCAGATCCGGAATCTGCTTCGCACCTGCCGCACGCCTCGTCATAGCCCCAACTTCCGCTTTTTTTCGTCCCATTCGGCATTCTCCCGCTTATTTTCACTCCCCAATGGCTGGCCTGACCGAATCGCGTCAATTTCCAGCCGCGTCAGGTGCATCGCGCCCAGGTTGTAGTCCAGAAACGCCTCGGCCGCGATCGGCACGATCGGCTGAACCAGCGCGTACATCGCGTTGGCATAGTCCCGGATCTCCTGCTGCGCGTGCGCATCCATGCGCAGCGAGAGGAAGTGAAACAGGTTGTGCAAATCGATCTTCCAGTACCACTCGGTGTACACGTTCACCGGCAGCCCGATCCGCGCCAGCTCGCGCGCCACCCCCTTCTCCATCAGCCGCTGGTAGTCCTTGTAGCTCTCCTCGACGCGCTCCAGGTAATCCAGAAACTCCTGCGCCGTGGCGTTGTCGATCGGCTCTTCACCCCCCTGCCGGTTGCTCAGGCTTTGCTTGCGGACGTTGTCCAGGTCCGGGTGGTAGAAGCGATCGCGGACGATGCTGTACCGCGCGCTGTACTCGTTGACGTTCGCCGTGCGGTGCCGGATCCACTGCCTCGCCACGAAGATCGGCATGCAGTGGTGGAACTTGAACTCCACCATCTCGAACGGCGTCGTGTGCCGGTGACGAGCCAGGTACCGGATCAGCCCCCGATCCTCGTTCACCTGCTTGGTCCCCGCCCCGTACGACACCCGCGCCGCCTGCACGATCGCGTAGTCCGCCGTCTTGCCCACCGGCGCCATTCGCGGCATCACGTCGATCAGGGCGACGAGCCCATGGTCGTGAACCTTCACCTCCCATCGCGCGCTGCCGTCCATGACATCGTACATCTCCCCTTCGAAGGGCCGCTTTTCAACCTGAATGCTCGAGAGGTCAATCGTCATATGAGATCGGGATTTTACGCGACCGCCGGCAAAATTCACCAACCCGCGCCACGCGCGTCCTTTACCTCAGGTTCGGGTCCAGTCCGCTCGCGATCGTCGCCGTCAGGTAGAAGAAATACCCGGCGATCAGCACCATCCCCTCCTCCCGTCCAAGGCTCCACTTCCCCAGCGCGACCGGCAGCAGCAGCACGCCGATGATGATCAGGACCACGTTGTCGATCCGCCACACCGGCGTCGGGAAGATCAGCAGCTTGGGCAACCCCTCATGCCATGCCATGGCGTCGCCCGCCCAGTGCGCCACCGCCGGCACGTGCGCCGCAAGGTAGGGCAGCAGGATCAAGAGCGGCAACAGCGCGCACAGGTTCAGCAGCACCACGCCGACCTGGCACGTCAGCGGCGCCCACCCACGCCCCCCCGCCGCCAGCCGCCAGCTCCCGTACATCATCGGCAGCACCATTGACAGGCTCACGACCGAACCCGCCAGCCCACTCGTGGACATCCCGCGCAACAGCCCGCTCGATCGCACCGTCCCCTGCGTCACCGCCCAACCGCCAAGCCACAAGAGCACCGCCACCAGCCCCAACTCGAGCGTCAGTGCGAGGATGCGGCCACCCGTCCAATGTTCGCCCGCCCCCGGCGACGCGTAATCGAGCGCAACCGTGGCGTCGTGATGCACGCCACGCCCGGCGGTCGCCTCGTCCAGGACGCTCCGCGGGGTTACCGCACGAGCCGACCCGTCCCCACCCTCCTCCCTCCACAGCGACAGCAGGATCAATCCCTCGACCAGCAGCGCCACCGCATCGTGCCACTTGAACGTCCCCTTAAAGCCCGCGACGAACACCAACAGCGCCGCAACGAGCCCAAACGCCCAGATCCGACGCCACCGAGCCGGCCCCGGCTCGATCGGCCCGGCCAGCGCGATGAAACCGACCACCGTCGTCACCGCCCCCACGCTGCTGCCGAACACGATCCCCACCGCGATCTCCGGCCGCCCCAGAAGCATCGCGATGACGCTCGCCGACGCGATCGGGATGAAGTACGCCAGCGACCGCGCCCCGATCTGACCGTCGTGCCGCGGCAGGATCATCGCCAGGAACCGCGCGCAGGCAAACAGGGCCACCATGCCCCCCAGCAGAAACATGGGTCCGAAGCGATTCAATGGATCGAACGAAACTGCTGCCGCCATGCGCGTGTGCGGGAAGTGTGACGAGCGTCCCCCCCATTGTCCAGAACCGCGCGCCACCAAGTGCCGCAGACCCGTCGAAGCCGCCGCACTCGGAATACTACGGCGGCAGGCGCATTTTCCCCATGCAGGGGCATGCGTCCATGCGTGCCCGGCCCGCCAACAGGCCTGACATTACACTGTAGATCACGTATCATTCGCCGGGAAGAAGGAAGAACACTTATGAGCAAGGGTTATCCAGGACGAACGCGAGCGACTAAGGCATTCTGGCGCGGCGCCGTGTCAGCCGGTCGAGAATTCGGGCGCAACCCCTACGCCAACGCCACGCTCGCCAAGCTGTGGGAGCGCGGGCGCAAGCGCATGGGCGAACAGCCCCCACTCGCCATCCCACCCCAATTCCGTCCCAAACCGCCGCGCACCTCAAAGGGACCTCCCAAGAACCGACCCAGCGACCCCGGACGCCGAGGCTTTCACCGTGGCCAGGATCGCCCACGCGGACGCTCGCCATGGTGACGCGTCCCGCCTGCCTCGCCGTACCTCAATTCACGCCGCCGGCAATTAGTGGTCGCACCGAAGGTGCATGGGCATCGACACAACGCTGCGCAACACCCGGATGACCCGCCCCTTCTTGATCAGCCTCGCGGTCACCGTCGCCGTCATGTCCGCCACGGCGCTTCCGCTCTGTGGCACCATGTTCCGCTGCGGCTGCTCCCTCGCCCACGGCTCCAGCGCCTGTAGTATGCACCACGTCATGGGCCCGCACTGCCCCTGGTGCGTCAAGCGCGGCACGGCCTTCGGCGCCAGCTTCGCGTTCGTGCTTCCGGCCGCGGTCGGCAGCGTCCTCGTTGCCGCGCGCCGGCGTCGATCGGTCTTGGCTGCCTCGTCTGCCGGGATCATCACCTACCTGGCGCTGGCCGCCCTGTGCGGGTTTATTACCGCAAAGATCATGCATTACCCGACCTGGTTCGGCTGGCCGGTCGGCGCCTGAGTACGAAGAACCTTTCTCAAAGGAAAAGCGATGCTGTGCGACCCGATGGGATGGCGACGGCGTGCCGGGGCCCGATGTGGCGTCATCCTCCTGACATCACTCGCGGCCGTCGGGATTTCGCGAGCGGCCCCCCCTGCCAAGCCGAAGCCCGCAACCACGCGACCCGCCACGCAGCCCTTCCGGCGATATGAATCGACCCGGGTCGTCCGCCAGATGTACCAGGCTCTGAAGACCGGCGACATCGCCGCCGCCAAACGCCTCATCGCCGACTCGCCCCAGCCCGTGCCCGATCTCGACCGCCGCCTCGCCCGACTCGCCAGGGATTACGCCGACCCGCAACTCGATTTCGCCGTCCTCGACGCAAGGGAAACCGGCGATGCGGCGGCTGCGATCATCGGCCTCTCCCAGAAGACCGGCGCCAAGTCGTTCCGATCCGAGGAATGGTATCTGGTCCGCCAGGCCGGACACTGGAAACTCCTCGGCAACTTCGGCGACTACGACCTGCCCGGCTACGGTTTCGACAAGGCGCAGCTCGACCGCTACCAGCAGCTCGAATCCTGGGTCGAGAAGCGAACCCCCGAGCTGCGGAAAGAGCTGACCGGCTGCGACTGCTGAACGCGCCCACAGGCTCAACTCCCCGACACCAGCACCACCCCCGCGGTGATCAACCCGATCCCCACCCACGCGCCGGCCCCCATCCGCTCCCGAAACACCGCCCACGCGCCCAGCACGATCAACACCGGGTTCAAGCCTTCAAACGGAAACACCCGGCTCAACTCCAGCCGCTCCAGCAACCCAAGCCACAGGAAGAACCACACCGTCATGCACGCGACCCCCGGCGCCAGCCGCACCGTCAAGCGGCGCCATCCGTCCACCGCCCCCCTCTTCATTCCGTGCTTGAGGAACAACTGGCCCGCCACCAGGAACAACTGGCAGACCACGCAGATGACGATCGCCAGCGGCTTCACAGCTTTTCCTCCGCAACCGCCACCTGCCGCGCCACCAGCACGATGCCCGACAACACCAGCGCAATCCCGAGCCACCGCCGCGCCGTCACCACCTCCCCCAGAATCGCCCACGACCCCACCGGCACGAGCACGTGAACGACGTTGATCAGCGCGAACGCCACCCCCAGCGGCACGAACCGCAGCACGTAAAGCCAGCTCGCGAAGCTCAGCACGTACGTCACGA
>DATBFY010000478.1:0-2918 GCA_036558265.1 Tepidisphaeraceae bacterium
CCGAGCTCGCCGATATCGACGCGCGGCTGAAGGCGACCACCGAGCGCGCCAACGCCGCCGAAGCCGAGATCCAGAACCTCCGCACCCGCTTCAACGCCGAGGTCGCCCAGATCGACGCCGACTACCAGCGGGACATGCAGGCCGCCAAGTCCCGCGGCGGCATCGCACCCTTCCAGACCAAACAGGCCGCCCGCGAACGCCTCCTGGAAACTCGAAAGCGCTACGAGGCCGAGATCGCCCAGCAGCAGGCCGCCGCCGAGACCGCCCTCGCCGAAGCCCGCCAACTGGTCGTGAAGCGCAGCCAGACCATCACCGCCGCCCTGCCCGGAAATTGAAATTTCCAGGACCCGGTCATTCAGTGCCCGCGTCTTCTGGTCATGCTCCGACCGCCTTCAGCAGCTCTTTGGCGACGTGCCGGATCTCCTCTTCGTTCAACTCGGGATAGATTGGCAGGGCGAGGACTTCCCGGCAGGCCCGCTCGCTCTCCGGAAAGTCCCCCTCTTTGTGTCCGAGATATGCGAAACATTCCTGAAGGTGTAGAGGCAACGGGTAATACACGCCGGACCCCACCCCTGCCTCTCCCAGGCGCGCCTTGACTGCGTCGCGGTCCGGCACGCGCACCACGTACTGGTTGTAAATGCTCCAGTTGGCCGGATCGATCTTCGGGGTAAGCACCTTTGAACCTGCCAGCATTTTGTCGTAGATGGCCGCGTTCCGGCGCCGGCCCTCGTGCCACGAATCCAGGTGCTTCAATTTGATGTCGAGCACCGCCGCCTGGATCGCCGCCAGGCGGAACATCCCGCCAATGAACTGGTGATGGTACGTCCGCGTGCCCGACCCATGGACCCGCAGCAGCCGGCACCGCTCGGCCAGGGCATCGTCGCTCGTGCAGATCGCCCCGCCGTCCCCGAAGCCCCCCAGGTTCTTGGTCGGGTAGAAGGACAAACACCCCACGAGCCCGTGCGCGCACGCCGGCTTGCCGTTGCGCTTCCCCCCGATCGCCTGTGCCGCGTCCTCGATCACGACCAGTCCCCGCGACGCGGCGATCCCGTTGATCGCCTCCATGTCCGCCAGTTGCCCGAACAGGTGAACCGGCATGATCGCCTTGGTGCGCGGCGTCAGCCGCCGTTTCACGTCCTCGGGCGCGATGTTGAACGTCGCCGGGTCGATGTCCGCGAACACCGGCCGCGCCCCCAGCCGCGCGATCGACCCCGCCGTCGCGAAAAATGTGAACGCCGGGCAGATCACCTCGTCCCCCGGCGCGATCCCCAGTGCCATCATCGAACACAGGAGCGCATCGGTCCCCGACGACACCCCGATCGCATGCTTCGTTTGACAATATTTGGCCAAATTCTGCTCAAACCGCTCCACCCGCGGCCCGAGTATGAAATCCTGCGCATCGCAAACCTCGTCCAGCGCCCGCCGGATTTCCCCGCGGATCGACAGGTACTGCTCCTGCAAGTCGAGCAACTTCACTTTCATGCCGTTTGTCTTAAACGAAACGCCCAATGAAGCAAGATGACCGCCGCCGCCGCCGATAACCGTTGCTTGCCCTTTGACCTTGTCCCCTTCAACGCATCGGGTCGATGCCAATAAGGCAGCAGTGACTGGCGATGACGGGACGTTACCTGTACATTCCCGCCCCCCCGATGCGACGACTCTGCACCATTCTCGCCCTGGGCGCGCTGTTGGCCGGTTGTTCCGCGGACTTTTACGAGCGCCAGGCCGACCGCGACGTGGCAGCCCTCGTTAACGACCGTGAACGCAAGACGTTGGGCTACAAACCGCAGGTGGAGACCCCGGTCGATCACAAGGATGTGCTGCCGACGACGCGGGCGTACGCGAAGATCCCACAGACCCCCATCCCTCCCCCTTCGCCCACCCAGGTCGAACCGCTGCGGGTGGAGCTTCAGTACGGCCCGTTCGGACCCAAGCGCTTCGACTGGCCTCATGTCGAAGGCGGCGACGAGCAGATGCAGCAATCTTCCATGGGCTTTGAAAGCCTGGAAGCACGCATCCGCAATCGCCTGACCTTTGGACCGCCCAGTCTGGCGGACCGTCCCTTGAAGCTCGATTTTTTCGGGTCCTTGAAGTACGGGGTCGAACACGGACGAAGTTATCAGAACCAGATGGAAGATCTCTATCTGGCGGCGCTGAACGTGACGCTTCAGCGGCACCTGTTCGAGCCGCGGCCGTTCGCGGGGGCGTCGCTCCAGTATGCCGGCGGGCAGAAGGACGCCGCGTACAACTCGGCACTGACGACCGTCCTGCGGGCGGGTGTGCGGCAAAAACTGCCCTATGGGGGCGAGGTCGTGGCGCAGGGGCTGGTCAATTTTGTCGATGCGCTGGACAGCAATGTGGTGGGGGGGGAGACGGCTTCGGTGGCGCTCTCGGGCACGATTCCCCTCCTCCGCGGCGCGGGGATGGTCAACCTCGAGCCTCTGATCAATGGCGAACGGGAGCTCGTCTACCAGGTCCGCACGTTCGAGAATTTCCGTCGGGATTTTGTCATCAGTATTGCCAGCCAGTACTTCCGTCTGCTCAACCTCCAGCAGGCGGTGCTCAACCGTAAGCTGAATTACGCCAGCTTTATCACCCTTACGGAGCGCTCCCGGGCACTGTATTCCGTCGGGCGCGTGGGGTACATCGAATTGCAGCGCGCCCTCCAGGAGCAACTTTCCGCGGAAGATGACCTGATTTCTTCGCAGGAGAGCTATCTCTCCGCGCTGGACGACTACAAGATCCTGCTGGGGATGCCAACGGATCAGAATGTCGAAATCGTGCCGGTCGAGCTCAATGTCAGCCTGCCCAAGGTCACGGAGGCCGAAGCCGTAGCCCTGGCGCTCAAGTACCGGCTCGACTTGCAGACTTCGCGCGACGAGGTGGACGACGCCCGCCGGCACGTTTCGAACGCCAGG
>DATBFY010000479.1:0-2725 GCA_036558265.1 Tepidisphaeraceae bacterium
CGCCACCGAGCCCAAGACCCGCCCCGGCAACTGGATGCAGCGGCACGAGAAGTACCTCCAGGAAGTGAAGGAAAAGGCCGGCAAGGTCGACGTCCTCTTCGTCGGCGACTCGATCACCGACGGCTGGCATGGCGGTGGCAAACGCGTCTGGGCGGAGAACTACGCGCCGCTCAACGCGTTCAACATCGGCGTCGGCGGCGACCGCACCCAGCACGTCATCTGGCGGCTTCAGAACGGCGAGGTCGCCGGCATCGCGCCCAAGCTGGCGGTCCTGATGATCGGCACGAACAACCTGGGCGCGAACAACAACCAGGAGATCGTCGAGGGGATCACGGCGTGCGTGACGGAGATCAAGAAGCAACTGCCCTCGACCAAAGTGCTGCTGCTGGGCGTCTTCCCCCGCAGCATGAAGGCCGACAACCCCGCCCGCGCCCGCATCAAGTCGATCAACACGGAAATCGCCAAGCTCGACGACGGCGGCAAGACCGTCAAGTACCTCGACATCGGCGACAAGTTCCTCGAGCCCGACGGCACCCTGACCAAGGAAATCATGCCCGACGCCCTGCACCCCAACCAGAAAAACTACCAGATCTGGGCCGACGCGATCAAGCCGACGCTGATGGAGATGATGAAGTAACTCGACGCGACGGGTATCTGGAATTCACAAGCACCCGCGGCCCCCCGCGGGTGCTTTGTTCTCGAAGTTCGGAGTTCACGCTTTGGCGTGCTTTGAATCCAAGACACGCTAAAGCGTGAACTGCAAACCGGCTCACCCCTCAACTCTCCCAAGGATGGAGGACAAGATCAGCAACCCCAGCACCAGCCCCGTGATCAACACGAAAACCAGGTCCCGCTCGTAAACGAACGCGAAGATCGACACCGCCACCCGCAGCACCGGCGTGGCGATCAACAGCATCAGCCCCAGCACGACGATCGCCCGCCCCTGCATCGCCCGAACCCCGCGGAACACCTCACCAAACGTGTGCGGAAACGCCGTCCCCGGATGCGTGAGGTGTTGAAGCTCTCGCGGTGACGATAGGTAATCGCGGTGATGGCGGAAGCTCAGCGTCGTCCCGAAGACGATCACGAACAGGCTCACGATCACCCCCACGCGCAGCAGGTTGCTGATCAGCAGCTCCACCCGCCTGGCCTTGTGTTCCCCGTCAGCCATGACTCCACCGCACCCCTTTCCAGAGCATCTGAAGCGAAACCCACAGCAGCACGATGCAGAACAGCACGCGGATGCGCCGGCTGTGGAGTCGCCCCAGGAGGTGCGATCCGGCCACCGCGCCAAAGAGGACTCCCGCCGCCACCGGCGCAGCCACGAACGGATCGATGTCCCCGCGCGACAGGTACACCCCCGCGCTCGCCGCCGCCGTCACCCCGATCATGAAGTTGCTCGTCGCCGTCGAAGCCTTGATCGGCATCCGCATCGCCAGGTCCATCGCCGGCACCTTGAGCGCGCCCGACCCGATCCCCAATAACCCACTGACCACCCCCGCGACATACATCAGCCCCAAACCGACCAGCGAGTGCGTCACCTCGTACTCCACCTCGCGCCCCAGGGCCGGATCGTAATACGCCCCGTGCAGGCGAAGCCGCCGGGCGATCGCATCGGGCGGCACGGGTTCACCGACGCGCTCGTGCCGCCTGCGGAACATGCTCAGCGCCGAGTAGCCCATGATCACGCCGAAGATCACGTAAAGCCACCGCGCATCCAGCCGCCCCGCCAGATACGCGCCCGTCAGCGCACCCAAGGTCGTGCCGATCTCCAGGAACATCGCCACGCGCAGGTTGGTCATGCGTTCCCGCACGTACGCCGACGCCGCCCCGCTCGACGTCGCGATCACCGACACGATTGACGCGCCGATCGCATACCGGATGTCGATCTTAAAAAGCAGCGTCAGCGCCGGAATGACGATGATCCCGCCCCCGAGGCCCAGGAGCGACCCCAGCACCCCCGCGGCGATCGAGGCGCCGAACGCTTCGAGCGTAAAAGTCAGAGGCGTCACGCGAGGCGGACGATAGCGGGAGCGATCACCGCGATGCAAGGCCCATCCGTCACGTCATGTTCTCCGAGTTTTCCGATGGGAATTGAATGTATTCGCTCGGCACGTGGTCGCTCAGCCAGACGCCGTTGGCGCTGACGAAAAAGACCAGGCCGTCGGCGTGCATCCGCGCGGCGTCGATCGTGAGGATCACGGCCTTGCCGCGCCGGTCGCCGACCTTGGCGGCCGTCGCGACGTCCCGGCTCAGATGCACGTGGTGACGCTGACCTTTCACGAGCCCGCCTTGGCGGATCGAGGGCACGAGGCGGGCGACCGTGCCGTGATAAAGCCGTTCCGGCGGCGTCGCGGGCGTGTACCCCAGGTCGACCTCGACGCTGTGTCCCTGGCTGGCGCGGATCCGCCGGCCATCGTCGCTGAACGCGAAACGTTTCTTGTCGCTGCTCTGGACCAGGTGAACGAGTTGCTCGCGGGTGATCGGGTGGTCGTGGCGGGCAAGGGCCGTGAGCAGGTCGTCCACGGCGACCCAACCGGCGGCATCGAGCATGAGGCCGATCTCGTCGGGCTTGTGGCGCAGGACGAGGCTGAGGAATTTGCTGAGGCGGATGGTCGAGTCGTCGGGCATGCGCAATCGTTTAAATGTCGGTGCTGCGTATGCTGTTCACCCCGAAGGCGCGCATCTCCTGGATCGCGCGCCGCACGTCTCCGGGGTGCAGCTC
>DATBFY010000480.1:0-3836 GCA_036558265.1 Tepidisphaeraceae bacterium
AACGACGGTGATGCCCGCGTCCGGGAGCTTGACGCCGGGGTTCATGCTGACGATCGCCGGGTCGTTCCAGGCGGTGATCTTCCCGCGGAAGACGTCCGCGAGGACTGAGCCCGAGAAGACCAGCGGCTTGTTCACCCCGGGAACGTTGTAGATCGGGACGACGGCGCCCAGCGTCATCGGGATGTGCAGCAATTCGCCTTGGGCGCTCTTGAGCTGGGCGTCGGACATCGGCGCGTCGGACGCGCCAAAGTCGATCGATTTGTCCGAGATCTGCTTGATGCCCGCGCCACTGCCCACTGAGGAGTAGTTGATCTTGACCCCCGGGCGCATCTTGTTGTATTCCGAGAACAGCTTGGAATAGAACGGGTAGGGGAAGCTGGCGCCCGCGCCAGTCAGGGTGACATCCTGAGCGAACGCGGCCGGCACAGCAAACATGGCGACGCACATCGCCAGTACGGCACGCAACCAATGGTTCATCGGGGAACCTCCCATGTATGAGTTGCCGGGGACTGTATTAGGGACGAATTGTTAAGACGTGTGGCCGGCGTTAAGAAATGGTTAAGGGCCCCGACGTCGCTGCCCCATCGACGTAACGGTTCCGTGACTCACAGTTTGGGGAAGGAAGTTAAAAACGGATGAGCCGGCACCGGGCCCGCGCGGGTTGTTTGCCTTGAGTCGATGGATAACATCTCGCAGCATGATCCAGCAGCGAATCTTCCGGCGATGGTTGGCAGGGGTTGGCGGATTTGGGTTAACTTGCGCGGTTTTCGGGCAGGGATTGCCCAAGCAGCCCCAGGAGCCTCTCGACCTGTCCAAGCCCCCCGCCTTCAGGGATGCCGAAGAGGCCGCAAAAGGCTTCAAGGTCCCCAAGGGCATGAAGGTCAACATCTTCGCCGCCGAGCCGCAACTGGTGAACCCCGTTTCGCTCTGCACCGATGAGAAGGGTCGGCTCTACGTCATCGAGACCTTCCGCTATCGCGGCGGGGGCACGATCGACATGCGGAACTTCCAGGAATGGCTCGACGATGACCTGGCGTCCCGCACCGTCGAGGACCGACTCGCCTGGATCAAGAAGCGCACCGACCCCAAGGAGTTCACCCAGGAGAGCGACCGCGTCCGCATGCTCCAGGACACCGACGGCGACGGCAAGGCCGACAAGGTCACCATCTTCAGCGATGATTATTACGGCATGGCGGATGGATTGGCCGCCGGCATCCTGGCGCGCAAGGGCAGCGTGTACTTGGCGAACATCCCGAGCCTCTACCTGCTGAGGGATACCCAAGGCGACGGGAAGGCGGACGTCAAGCAGACGTTGGCCAGCGGCTGGGGCGTCCACTTCCAACTCCTGGGCCACGACCTGCATGGCCTGACCCGCGGCCCGGACGGCAAGCTCTACTTCTCCTGCGGCGACCGCGGCACGCACGTGATGACCAAGGAGGGCAAGCTGCTGGACAACCCGGACAGCGGCGCGGTCTTCCGCTGCGACTGGGACGGCTCGAATCTGGAGATGGTCGCCACGGGCCTGCGCAACCCGCAGGAGCTGGCGTTCGACCAGTACGGTAATCTCTTCACCGGCGACAACAACTGCGACATGGGCGACTCCGCCCGCTGGGTCTACGTCGTCGAAGGCGGCGAGACCGGCTGGCGGATGGGTTACCAGTGGATCACGCAGCCGAACAACGGCGGGCCATGGATGGCGGAGCGGCTCTGGCATCTCGACGGCGACCACCCCGCCATGTGGTGTCTCCCGCCGGTGGGTCACGTCGGGCCCGGGCCGTCGGGCGTGGCCTATTATCCGGGCACCGGCCTGGGCGAGCAGTACAAGGACCATTTCTTCATGTGCGACTTCCGCGGCGGGGCGACGAACAGCGGGGTCTGGGACTATGCCTTGAAGCCCAAGGGTGCCTGGTTTGAGATGAAATCCAAGCGCCAGTTCCTCTGGAACGTCCTGCCGGTGGACATCGAGTTCGCGGTGGACGGCGGGATGTACGTGGCCGACTGGGTCAACGGCTGGGAGCGGCCGCTCAAGGGGCGCATCTGGAAACTGACCAGCCAGGAGGCGCAGAAGGATCCGCTGACGTCCGAGACCCGACAGCTCATTTCCGAAGGGATGGAGAAGCGCCCGACGGACGAGCTGGTGCGGCTGCTAGCCCATGCCGACCAGCGCGTGCGGCTGGAGGCGCAGTATGAACTGGCTAACCGCGGCGAGTCCGTTGCGACCGCGCTTCAGAAGCGCACCGGGGAGGACAACGAGCAGCTTGCGCGGATCCACGCGATCTGGGCCCTGGGAGAGATTGCCCGCAAGCAGCCCAAGGTGCTCGAACCGCTGGTCAAGCTGCTGGACGACGGCGATTCGGAGATCCGCGCCCAGGCTGCCAAGGTGCTGGGGGATGCCAAGTTCGCCGGCGCCTACGACGGCCTGGTGAAGCACCTGAAGGATGAGACCCAGCGCGTGCGGTTCTTCGCCGCGATGGGTTTGGGCAAACTCGCCAAGCCCCAGGCGGCGGAGAAGGTGTTCACGATGCTGCGGGAGAATGCCGATCGCGACCCGTACCTCCGCCACGCGGGAATGATGGCGCTCAAGGGGATTGATGAGAACGAGAAGGAACACAAGACGATCGCCGCCGCCTGGCACGATGAATCGTCCTCCGTGCGCCTCGCCGCGCTGCTGGTGATGCGCCGGCACAAGGATCCCGCCATCGCCGGCTTCCTCCACGACCCCCAACTGCAACTGGTCGAGGAGGCCGCCCGCGCGATCAACGACGAGCTGATCGAGCCGGCCATGCCGCAACTGGCGGCGCTGATCAGCCGGCCGCTGCTGAGCCGTCCGCTGTGGCTGCGTTCCATCAACGCGAACCTGCGGCTGGGCGGATCGGAGCAGGCGTCTGCGGTGGCGAAGTTCGCCGCGGACGAATCCAACGACGAGGACGCCCGCGCCGAGGCGCTCTGGGCGCTGGCAAACTGGGCCCGCCCGCCCAGACGCGACCGCGTCATGGGCCTGATCCGCCCGCTCCCCGACCGCGACCCGCAAATCGTCGCCGCGGTCGTGCGGCCGAGCCTATCGAAGCTGGCGACCACCGGCCCGACCAAGGTTCGCATCAACGCGATCGAGCTGATCGAGAAGCTCAAGCTCGAGACCGACGTCCTGCCCGGCATCGTGCGGGACGAGAAGGCCCCGCGCGACGTGCGCGTGGCGGCGCTCAAGGCGATGGAGGAGGTCAAGCACCCCGGGCTCGAAGACGCGGTCAAGGTCGCGTTCGCGGCGGGGGTGAAGGCGGACAGCGCGGTGCTCCGCCACGAGGCGATCGGGGTCTACATGCGGATGCCTGACGCCGCCAATCGCGTCGGGGACCTCTTTAAGAACGGCACGCTCGCCGACCGCAAGGCGATCCTCGAATCCCTCGCCACGGCCGAGCGCGGCGTGGGCGATTCGATCCTGGACGGCGTGATGGACCAGTTGCTCAACGGCACGCTGCCCAAATCCTTGTGGCTTGACCTGATCGAGGCCGCGCAGAAGTCCAAATCGCCCCAGGTGGCGCAAAAGCTCAAGCAGTTCGAGGCGCGGCGGGACCCGAAGGACTCGCTTTCGCAGTACGTCGAATGCTTCGAGGGAGGCGACATCGCCAAGGGCAGGAAGATCTTCTTCGAAAAGGGCAGCACCGCCTGTGTCCGCTGCCACAAGATCGGCACCGAGAACGTCGTCGTCGGACCGGACCTCGCCGGCGTAGGCCAGAAGAAGGATCGGCGCTACATCGTCGAGTCGATCCTGCAGCCCAACGCCCAGATCGCCCCCGGCTTCGAGAGTGTGATCCTCAAGCTCAAGGGCAACGTCGCCG
>DATBFY010000481.1:0-18363 GCA_036558265.1 Tepidisphaeraceae bacterium
GCCCATCCGTCGCCCAGTTCCTCCGCCAGCGACCGGCCGGTGAAGTCGAGCCACCCTTTGTTGACGAAGGCGCAGAGCTTGTCGAGGTCGGCGATCCAGAGCATGACCGGGGCGGAATCGGCCATCATGCGAAACCGGTTCTCGCTGTCGCGCAGGGCCTGCTCGGCCTGCCTGCGGGCGGTCACGTCCACCGACACGCCGCGCATCCGCGCGGGCTTGCCGGTGGCGGCGTCGAACTCCACCTGCCCGCGGGAGGCGATCCAGCGCGTGGCGCCCGACGGCGGGGCGACCCGGCACTCCGCCTCGAAGTGCGGCGCAGTGCCGTCCAAGGCTCGTCGGATCGCCTCTTTCAAGGGTTCGCGATCGTCGGGGTGGAGCGTCTGTTCGAGATCTCGCAATCCGAGTGGGCGCTCGGGCTCCCACCCGAAGAGCGCGCGCGCCCCGTTCGAGACCCAGAGGCGGTCGTTGGGAACGTCCCAGGCCCACAGGCCCAGGTTCGCGGCTTCGACCGCGAGGCTGAGGCGCTGCTCGCTCTCGCGAAGCGCGTGCTGGTTCGCCAGTTGCTCTTCCTGGCGGCGCACCTTGCGGCGCATGATGGTCCAGACGGTCCCCGACGCGGTGACCAGGACGCCAAGCGCCACGAGGGTCCGGAACCAGAGCGTCTGCCAGAAAAACGGCTCCACGGTGAACCCGAGGCTGGCGTCCCGGTCGCTCCACAGGCCGTCGTTGTCGGCGGCGCGGACGCGGAAGACGTACTCGCCCGGGGGCAATTCGTGATAGTAGGCCACGCGCTGCTCGTCCACGTCCTGCCACTGGGCGTCGCGCCCGTCCAGCCTGACCCGGAACCTCACCTTCTCCGGCGCGGCGAGGCTGAGGCCCGTGTAACGGAACTCGACCCGACAACTGCCAAAAGGGAGGACAACCGGCCCGGCGGTCGGCGCGGTCAGGCGCGTCGCCACGTCTCGCTGGACCGCCGCGTCGCTCTTGGCGGCGCCGTCGAACCGAACCAGGCCATTGAAGGTGCCGAACCAGAGGTAGCCGTCCGGTATCTGCACCATCGCGGTGGCGGAGTTCTCGGGCATGCCGTCATCGGTCTCCCAGGCGTCGATGAGGTAAACCGGGTCGTTCTGGAAGGTGGGTTTGGCCGCCGATGCGCTCAGGAACCGGACGCACGAGATGACCAGTGCGCACCAGAGCGCGACCCGTTCCCACGCGCACGTCCGCCGAGATGCCCGCTGCGGGTGTGGCACGCTTTCAGAATAGGCACGCCGCCTTCGGCCGTAAAGCATTTTGTGGCAGGCCGCGCGTCCGGCTATTGGACCAAAGTCCAATTGGCGCTGCGTCGGGCGACACCTAGCCTGATGGTCCGGTGACACGTGAGAGCGGGGGCCAACCGGTCGAGGAGGAACTACCGTGATCGTTCGACAACTGATCGCCGCGCTGCTTTCGATAACGATTTGCGTGATCTCGCCCGCCGGTTGCGGGTCACAGGTCGTGCCCAGCACCGCCTCCCACCCGCCGACGGACCCATCGCAGGTGAAGATCTATCCGAAGCAGCCCAAGAAATACGAGGTGCTGGGATTGGTCGAGGTCCCGGTGGGGGGCGACGTTCGCTGGGATAACCGGGGCGACGCCAACGCGGGCTTCGAAAAGCTAAGGGCCGGCGCCGCCGCGCGCGGCGCCAACGGCCTCCTGATGAGCGACGGGGCAGGCAATGCCAACATGGTCCTGGCGGGCTACCGGGGGACCTTCTACCAGGTCCCGATCAAGCTCGGCACGCCCAACATCGCCGTCGCGCAGGCGATCTACGTGCTTGAGGAATAGCGCACGCGCGGCGTTCTCATTGCACATGGAGTTTGAATCATGAACCAGACCCTCGCGCTGCTGATCCTCCTCCCCGCCACATTGCTCGGCATCGGTTGCAGCAACGCCACCGAGGGCGCCCTCAGCGGCGCCGGCGTCGGCGCCCTGTCGGGGCTGGCGATCGGCTCGTTGAGCGGCGATGCCGGCGCGGGCGCGGCGATCGGCGCGGTCGTCGGCGGGGTGGGCGGCGCGGTCATCGGCGACCAGAACAAACGCCGGGACGACGCGGCCGCGGCGCAGCAGCAGTCGCAGGCACAGGCGGTCGCGTACTCCACCCCCCCGACACCTCAGAACTACTCCACCGGCCAGGCGCTGGGACGCCTCGTCGGACAATGGCGGATCACCGGCACCATCGACGCCGGAGGCGGCAAGACCCTGCCCGTCTCGGGCACGGCGACCGGGACGGTCGAGCGGACATACTTCGTCCGCCTCGACCTCCACTTCACCGACCCGCGATCCGGGCAGGCGGTGGACGGAACGGGCATGATCAGCCAGACTGGCGGACGCGGCATCGAGCTGACCAACTCCTTTTCCACCTCCCCCGAACTCCGGCAATATAAGGGCACGATGGACCAGAGCGGAACGATCATCAGCCTGTCCCAGTTCGACCCGCCCGCCGCCTCAAGACGGGTCACGATCCGCTCGTCCGCTGGCCGGGCGTGGACCGCCGAAGTGTGGGACGGCAACGCGCGCGTGGAGTCCTACACGTTCAGTCCGGCCTGAGCGCTCGCACGCGCGCAAACGCATGCAAATCGGACGGGCGCGGACATTGGACCAAAGTCCAATAGACGCCGACGCCTCCGCCTTCTTATCGTGCTCAACGGTGCCCAGGCCGCAGGTTAAGTGATGGACACACATGCGACACGTCCCGCCGTGACTCGATCATCGCCGTGGCTCGCCGTCGTCGGCCTTCTGCTGGTTTGCCTTGGCGGCTGCAGCAGCACGCCCACGTTGATGCCCACCCCCAACCTCTACGCCTGGAGCGCGGATGACCCGTTCGCCGACGTCCCGCCCGAATTGCAGAACAACCATGTCGACGTCCTCTACCTGACCGACCGCGCGCCCGAGAACGACGCGGCCGGCAACCTGACCTACGGGTACAAGCGCTCGCGCGCCGTCGCCGTCGGCAAAGCCCGGGTCCAGTTCGGCAAGGACATGTCGTGGGAACAACTGGTCAAGGCAAGCCGCTCCGCCAAGCGGTCCGAACCGATCGAGGTTACGCTGACGCAGACGACCGAGCTCGTGCGCTTCCCCCCGACCCCCAAAGCGCTGATCGAACTGCCTGAGCAGGCGGGAATGGCGGTCACCCGCCCCACGACCAATCCGACGACCCTGCGCGCCGAGATCGACAAGGACACCCAGATCGCGCTGGCCGCCCTCTCCGAACAGCTTGCCAAGACCCCCGTCAAGGAGGTCTACGTCTTCATCCACGGGTACAACAACAGCTTCCAAGACTCGGTCGCCACGATCGCCGAGCTCTGGCACTTCCTCGGCCGCCGGGGCGTGCCGATCGCTTACTCCTGGCCCGCCGGGGCCACGGGGCTCCTCCGCGGCTACAACTACGACTTCATGTCCAGCCAGTTCACCGTGTTCCACCTCAAGCAGATGCTGCGCATCATCGCCGCCTGCCCCGACGTGCGAAAGATCCACCTGATCGCCCACAGTCGCGGCACCGACGTCCTCTGCACTGCGCTGCGCGAGCTCCACCTGGAGATCAGCGGCGGCACCAGCGGTGACCTGCCCAACGGACATAACAAGACCCGCGACGAGCTCAAACTCGGCACCGTCGTCCTCGCGGCGCCCGACATCGACCTCGACGTCGTCATCCAACGCATGGTCACCGTCCGCCTCGGCCGCATCCCCGAGCGCACCGCCCTTTACATCTGCTCCAAGGACGAGGCCCTGGGCCTCTCGAGCTGGCTGTTCGGGACGACGCGCTTGGGGAGGATTAACGCCGGCATGTTCACCGAAGAGGAACTCGCCGCGCTCCGCGAATCCAGATCGGCCGAGGTCATCGACGCCAAGATCTCCAACCCCGGCGCGTTCGGGCACGACTACTTCCACTCCAGCCCGGCCGTCAGCTCCGACCTGATCCTGCTGATGCGCTACCAACGGCGTCCCGGGGCGGAGTACGGTCGCCCGCTGGGGCGAAGCGGGAAAGGCTTCTGGGAAATCGACGACCACTATCCCGGGAAACCGCCCGAGGCGCCGCAAGCGGCATCCCAATGAGCCAACCCGGCGAGCCAACTTCCCCCGAAGGCGCCGCCGGCGCCACCCCGGCGCCCGCCGCCGCCGCCGCGCAAACCGCCGCCGCGCGCCGATCGCCCCTCCTCCTGCGCTGCGCCGCGCGCGCGGGACGCTGCGTGGGCATTGGCCTGCTGGCCTTACTGCTATCAGGCATGGCCGCCTGGGCCACCCTCGCGGTCTATTACGCCGACACCCGCCCCGATGCCGGCCCCCGCCGCATCGCCGCCGCCCTGGTCGCCCTCGCCTGCGCCGCCCTGCTTGTCTTCGTGCGGCCGCGCCGCCTCGGGCTGGCATGCTTCGTCTTGCTCTTCGGCGCGGTCCTGGCGTGGTTTTTCCTCCGGCAACCCTCCAACGACCGCGACTGGGAGGTCGAGGTCTCGCGCGCCCCCCAGGCCACCCTCGACGGCGACCGCCTGGTCGTCCGAAACGTCCGAAACTTCGACTACCGCTCCGAAACCGACTTCACCCCGCACTGGGACGATCGAAGCTACGACCTGGCCACGCTCCGCTCCGCCGACTTCATGCTCGTCTACTGGGGCTCCAAGGCCATCGCCCACGCCATGGTCAGCTTCGGCTTCGCCGACGGGCGTTACCTGGCCATCTCGATCGAAACCCGCAAGGAAAAAGGCGAATCGTATTCGACGGTCCAGGGCTTCTTCCGCCAGTTCGAGCTGATCTACGTCTTTGCCGACGAGCGCGACGTCGTCCGCCTCCGCACCAACTACCGCATCGAGGACGTCTACCTCTACCGATCGACCTTCTCGCCCGCCGAGGCGCGCGCACTGCTGACCAGCTATGCCCGACGCGCCGACGAGCTGCGCCTGCGCCCGCAATTCTACAACGCCCTGACCAGCAACTGCGCGACCAACGTGCTGGACCTGGCCCAGGAGTCGCCGTCCCTGACACGCCAGGGGATGAACTGGGAGATCCTGCTCAGCGGCTACGCAGCCCGGCGCGCCTACCGCAACGGGCGGATCGACACCAGCCTGCCGTTCGACCAGCTACAGGCCCGCAGCCGCGTCAACGACGCCGCCCACGCCGCCGACCGCTCACCCGATTTCTCGCGCATCATCCGCGCCGGACTTCCGATGCCCCCCGCAAGTCAGTGAATCGCGCAGATGACGCCCGATCGCGACCCGCGTCCGGCGATCGCAACCCTCAAGGAGCTCGACATGAGAACCACAATGGTCGTCCGCCGCACAACGCCCCTCAGCAGCCTCGTCCTCTTCGCCGCGGCCGGGCTGGCCCTCGCGCTCGCCGGCTGCGGCGCCAGCGAGGCGCCCACCTCCGGCTTCACCCAGGACCCCGCTCTGATGAGCAAGGACCCCCGCTACCCGTTCCAGCGCACCTACTGGAACAAGAAGTTTGACCCCAAGACCTACACCCAGCTTTACGTCGCACCGGTCAACACCCAGTACGTCATGGCCCAGAATTTCTGGGAAAAGGTCAACGTCGCCAACGTCGATCCCGACAAGGTCAAGAAGGACGTCGCCATGATCGCCCAGTACACGCGCGAGTCCTTCATCCGCGCCGCCGCGGACGACCCCAAACACCGCTTCACCGTCGTGGACAAGCCCGAGGGACCCAACACCCTCATCCTCGAGCTTGCCATCACCCAGCTCGTCCCCTCCAAGGCCGTGCTCAACGCGATCGGCTACGTCACCTGGATCCCCACCGTCGTCGCCCTGGGCGGCTCGACCGCCACCGATTCCCAGGACACCGGCAAGGGCGTCATCGCCATCGAGGGCCGCGCCCGCGACGGCGCTACCGGCGAGATCATCGGCATGTTCGCCGACCGCCAGCACCCCCCCACCGCCATCGTCGACGTCAAATCCCTCAACTGGTGGGCGCCCGCCAAGCAGATCATCGACACCTGGAGCAAGCAGTTGATCCAGGTCGCCAACCTCCCGCCCGGCGGCGTCGTGAAGGACATGCCTAACTTCGAACTCCTGGTCTGGTGATCCTGGTCCGCCGCCCGCGCACGCACGCACGCGCGCGGTCTCTCTCTGTCTCGTGCGTGCTCCGCGGCCACTTGAAGTATCGCGTGACCCATGCGCTGGCTCAAACGCTACCGCCTGCGAAGTTATCTGCGGGGATCGGCCTGGCCCGTGCCGACGGCGGCAATCCCGGTAGCACTGGCGGTCTCGCCCCTCATCCGCGCGATCGACCAACGCACGCAATGGCGACTCTTGGACTACAGCTCCGCCGAGGCCGTCGGACTCCTCGGCGCCATCACGCCGGCGGCGCTGACCATGGTCGTGCTCATCCTCTCGATGCTCCTCCTGGCCGTGCAGTTGGCAGCGTCCCAGTACTCGCCCCGACTGATCGGCGGCCAGCTCGCGCGCCGCCCGGTCAAGATCTGCCTGTTCATCCTCGTCTTCTCCTACGTCTACTGCGCGGGCGTGCTGGGACGAACCTCCGGCCGCGTCCCCCAATTGTCCATCCTGGTCGCGATCGTCTCGACGCTGGTCAGCGTCGCGGCGGGCCTCTTCCTGATCGATTACCTGGCCAAGGAACTGCGGCCCGTGCGCATGCTGGCGCGGGTCGCCGAGGTCGGACGAGTCGTGATCGAGCAGGTCTATCCGAGGTTCGCGCCGGCGTCCGGACTCGACCCGGGATTGCAGGCCGGCAATCCGCCCCCGCTCCAGGACCCCGTCGAGGTGATCGCCCGCACCGGGCGATCGGGCGTCCTCCTCGCCATCGATCTCGAGGGCCTGGCCGAACAGGCACGCCGCGCCGGTTGCGCGATCGAGGTCGTCCCCCAGGTCGGCGACTTCGTCGCCCGCGGCGACCCGCTCTTCCGCGTCCAACCCAGGCTCAACGGCGGTGTGCGGGCGCGCAGCCTGAGCGCCTCCCTCGCGTTCGGCAACGAGCGCACCTACGAACAGGACCCCGCCTTCGTCTTCCGCGTCCTCGTGGACGTCGCCTGCAAGGCCCTCTCCCCCGCCATCAACGACCCCACCACCGCGGTCCTGGCCATCGACCAGATCCATCACCTGCTCCGGCAGGTCGGCATCCGCTTCCTGGATACCGGGGAGCTGCACGATCCCGACGGCACGCTGCGACTGCTCTACCGAACGCCCGATTGGGAAGACTTCGTGCTCCTGGCGGTGACCGAGATCCGGCACTACGGAAGCAGTAGCATACAGGTGGCGCGCCGCCTGCGGGCAATGCTGGAGAACTTGATCCGAATGGTTCCACCGCCCCGCGCCGCCGTCCTCAGGGAACAGTTGCGGCTGCTCCAGCGCAGCGTCGTGCGGAGCTTCGCCGAGGCCGAAGATCAGGAGTGCGCCGGGCGCGGTGATTACCAGGGCGTGGGCAGCTCGCGCGACGACGACGACGACGACGCGGACGCCAACGCCTCTCCCGTTAAACCCCCAACCCAGCACGCGCCATCGCCCTCCTATTGGACCAAAGTCCAATAGTCACCGCCTCCCAAACGCGCTAACGTGATTCTCGGCGGGTCAGACGATCGCGCGGCGGACCGCTGAACGTAATGCAACCGATGCCCGGCGTCACGCCGATGGTCGTCGGGAACGCCACCGGGCGCGGAATTGCGGCCGCGCCGCCGATCTGGCGCTCGCCCGGGCCGCCCTGCGAGTGCAGGCCGTGGCCGACGCCGGGCATTTGTCCCCCAGAACCCGCCGACGCAAACGTCAACACGTCAACCTTCAGGAGGTCTAACGTGAACACTCGACATGATTCGATCGCCGGTTTCGAAACCCTCGAAGCCCGTCGCCTGCTCGCCTTCTCCGTCAGTCCAGGTGGCACCCTCAGCGTCATCGGCACCACCGGCAACGACCACATCATCATCTCGCGCGACAACAAGGACCCCACCCTGATCGCCCTCAACTTCAACGGCGTCGTCCAGTTCGTCCCAGGCGGCCACGTCAAGAACGTCTACGTCGACCTGGGCAAGGGCGACGACCAGTTCATCTTCGACGCCACCTACGGCTCGGGCAGGGGCGGGGGAACCCGAACCATCCTCGGCGGCGACGGCAACGACAGCCTCGGTGGGGGAATCGCCAACGACTCCATCGATGGCGGCGCGGGCAACGACACCCTCTCCGGCCGCCCAGGCAACGACACCCTCTTCGGCGGCGACGGCGTCGACCTGATCTCCGGCGGCATGGGCGACGACCAGGTCGACGGCGCAGCCGGCAACGACAGCGTCTACGGCGACGGCGACGACGACACCGTACGCGGCGGCACAGGCGACGACTTCGGCTGCGGGAACGTCGGCAATGACGACGTCTTCGGCGACGACGGAAACGACTCCATGAGCGGCTGCGAGGGCAACGACGTCGTCCACGGCGGCACCGGCAACGACGTCGTCGACGGCCTCTCCGGCTCCGACACCCTCTTCGGCGATGACGGAAACGACATCATGTCCGGCAACCTCGGCAATGAAGGCCCCGACCTGCCCGGTGACGTCGATTCGATCACCGGCGGCGCCGGAAACGACGACTTCGACTCCAACGATTCCGCCTCCGAGATCACCGACCGCGGCTCCGCCGACGCCGGAAAGAACGGCTACACCCCCACCTACCCCAGCGTCCGCTCCATCCAGAACAGTCGCACCTTCATCTGACGAGATTTCGTTCCCCAACCCACCTGGTTCGCTGGCAAGCCCCGGGATTTCATCCCGGGGTCAGGGGGTAACGCACGCAGATCCCCCTAGTCCGTGGGTGCGCGCCCCTCACGCCTCCCCCGCCTCCTCCTCGTTCAGCCACTCGAACGCCGGCTCGAAACTGTCGAACGCCCGCACGTGCCACCCCCGATGGCTCGCGTTGGCCGCGAACAAGCTCGCGCGCTCCACCGAGCCCGGCCGGTGCAGGATCGCCAGGCGATCCTGACGCTCGAAACCCAGCTCCGGAAACGTCAGCGCCAGTTCGTACAGGTCGATCGGCCGAAGGTCCGACACCCCGCTGCGCACGTCGATCAGCACCCGATCCACCTGGTTCGCGACGCACTTGGCCGCGATGTCCGACAGCAGCTCGCGGCTGGTCCGCAGATCCAGGTTCCCCGCGGCGTCCAGCCTGATGAACTCGTGCCCCGGGATGATTCGGATCTCATGAGACATATCCGACCACCTTTCCGCCATTCCCGCCGATCCACGCTCCCCCGTTCCCGCGTCCATCATATCGATCTGCCCGGGCGCGGTTCCACCGCAAAAGTAATCATAAACTCAACCGCTCCCTTCGCCGCCCGCGCCAACGTCGCTTGCGGTTTCGCATCACCCTTCGCCCAACCGCCCCCAAACATCGCTTGCGTCGTCGCGCCCTGTCCAAATCGCGCCCGAACTCCCGCTTATTCTAACGCATGGAGGCCCAATGGTCTCTCGTGCCGCTATAATGCGGGACGCCAATGAGACGTATTCTTTACGTTCTGCTAAGCGTCCTAACGGCACTGTCGTTCCTGCTGTGCATTGCGACTGCCGTGCTCTGGGTTCGGAGTTGGTGGGACATGGACTGCGTCAGCTTTGCTTGGCGCGTCGGAGAGGCCGAACCCGTCCGGCTGCAAAGCATCCGAGCGAGAGGTTTCCGTGGCTTGGCGGTTCTGTCGGTGCGGACGGTAAACCTGTTGCCCGAGACGGCTGCCTCCAAGGCCCGCCTGCCAGCCGATGTGGCGACAGCCGCTGGGCTGAGGTATTGGCAGCAGCCGCCCGAGACGTACACCTCCGACACGTCCCACGGATTTCTGGGATTCTTCGTCGATCGCTGGAGCAGCCCCCGGCCTCGCTCCTCCATTCCATTTCGCATCGTGGTGTATTCACTCGGGCCCGGAACGCCAGCGTACCCCGCCCAATGGAGCGAGAAGGACTTGGGCGTGCCCTGGTGGTTCCTCACCGCGGCATTCGCCTGTGCGCCTGCCATGTGGCTATTGCGTCGCTTGCGAACGGCAAGCCGCCGCCCTGCCGGAATATGCCGTACCTGCGGGTACGACCTCCGCGCCACCCCCCACCGCTGCCCGGAATGCGGCACCGCGCCCGCCGCCCAGACTTCGGCGTGATCGCGCGCGCCACCCGTCCCGCGCCGCTCGCCGCCGGCGTCTTCTCTGTTTCTTTGCCGCTTTGTTTCTTTGCGTCACCGCGACAACCGCTCGGCAGATCCGATCCGTAACCGTTCGAACGAACTTCGAAGAAATCCTCCGCGCTGCGGGCGCGCCCGTGAACCACCTTCGCCAAGGCGCTCTCCCGACCCCCGGCATTGGAGCATATTGCCAGACCGGGAACCAGGTGCCTCCACCCCCGCCCCGGCAAAATGCGCAAACGCCGCCCGTCGCAGGAGCGTCAGCACGTCTTCCCCGATCCTCCTCAAGCGCTCCCGCAACTCCCGCCACGCGGAACGTCCCCCGCGTCCGTGTCGCGCCCCATCGCCCTCGACGCCGCTTGCGATTTCGCACCGCCCCTTCGCCACACCGCGCCCGTAAACATCGCTTGCGTCGTCGCGCCCTCTGCAAATCGCACCCGAACACCAACCCTCCCCGCGCCTCCCCCCGCGCATACAATGAGGGCGATGACCGCCCCCGCCGCCGCCTCGACAACCCCCACCGAACCCCGCGGTGCCGCCATCGCCGCCGACGCAACCACCTGCGTCCTCGACGTCGCCGACATGGACTGCGCCTCCTGCGTCGCCCACGTCGCCAGGGCCGCCACCTCCCTCCCCGGCGTCAGGAAGGCCGACGTCAACCTCGCCCGCGGCCGCGCCGTCGTCGAGTTCGATCCGTCCCGCGTCCAGGCCGCCGCGATCGCCTCCGCCATCACCGACGCCGGCTATCCCGCCACCCCGCAAGCCGCCCAGGTCGACCCCGCCCAGGCCGAACGCCAGCGCATCGACCGTCAAAAACAGCACGCCCGCGACTGGTTCCGCCGCGCCATGCTCGGCATCGCCCTCTGGGCCCCGGTCGAGCTGGCGCACAAGCTCCTCCCTCTCCTGGGCGTCCACCCCCCTCACCACGGCATCGGCTGGATGGACTGGCTGAGCTTCGCCACCGCCACGCTCGCCATCATCTTCATCGGAGGCGCGTTCTACCGCTCGGCTTGGCGCGCCCTGCTGCGCCGCACCAGCAACATGGACTCCCTCATCGCCATGGGCGCCACCGTCGCCTACGGCTACAGCCTGGTCGCGATGATCGGCGCGCTCGCCGCCTGGTGGGCCCCGCCGCCCCTCTACTTCATGGAGGCCACCGGCCTGCTCGCCCTGATCTCCCTGGGCCACTGGCTCGAAGCCCGCGCCCGCGACCAGGCCGGCTCCGCCATCCACGCCCTGCTCAATCTCACCCCCGCAGTGGCGCGCCGTGTCAAACCAGGACCGCCTCCGCCGGACACCCGACCCGGCCCGCCCAGGCGAAAGGTCACCCTCGCCGTGGTCGGAGGCGCGCCGATCACCGTTACCCGCGGCAATGATGGAGACGAATACATCCCGGCGTCCGAGCGGCCGACCTACGACGAAGTTCCGGTGAGCGAGATCGTCGTCGGTGACCTGGTCGAGGTTCACCCGGGTGACCGCGTCCCGGTCGACGGCGTCATCACCGACGGCGTCTCCGAAGTGGACGAATCGATGGTGACCGGCGAGCCCCTTCCCGTCTACCGCTCCGTCGGCTCCAACGTCATTGGCGGCACGGTCAACCAGGCGGGACGGTTCGTCTTCCGCGCGACCAACGTCGGCGCCGAAACCGCCCTGGCCCAGATCGTCCAGCTCGTCGAGACCGCCCAGAACAGCAAGCCGCCCGTCCAGCGCCTGGCCGACCGGATCTCCGCCATCTTCGTCCCGACGGTCCTGGCCATCGCCCTCGTGACCGCCGTCGCCTGGTACCTCTACGGGTCGGCTCACCACTGGCCCGCCTCCCGGACCTGGGCCGCCATCGCCAACAACGTCTGCACCGTCCTGATCATCGCCTGCCCCTGCGCCCTGGGCCTGGCGGTCCCCGCGGCCCTCATGGTCGGCACCGGCCGCGGCGCCACCCGCGGCATCCTCATCCGCGATATCGACGCCCTCCAGCACGCCCAGCGCATCACCACCGTCGTCCTCGACAAGACCGGCACGATCACGCGCGGCCGCCCCGCCATCGCCCGCATCGTCACCCACGACGGCATCGCCGAGGACGAGCTGCTCCGCCTGGCCGCCTCCGCCGAGCAGTTTTCCGAGCACCCCCTCGCACGCGCCATCCTCGCCAAGGCCGACGAGCGCGGCCTGCGCGCCGCCGAGCCCGACAGCTTCCAATATGAACCTGGCGCCGGCGTCGTCGCCCGGGTCGAGGGACGAACCCTCCTGGTCGGCAGCGAGTCCCTGCTCCGCGCGCACGGCGCGCCGCCGGCCATCGACGCCGACAACGCCGGGATCGATCACCCCCGCTCGGTCGTCCACCTCGCACAGGTCCACCAGGACGGCCGCGTCGCCCGCCTCGGCATGCTGCTGATCGACGACCAGGTCAAACCCGACTCCAAGGCCGCGGTCGCCGAACTGCACCGCCTGGGTCTGAAAACCGTCCTGCTGACCGGCGACAACGCCGCCGCCGCCCACGCCATCGCCCGCACGGTCGGCATCGACGATGTCCGCGCCAACGTCAAACCCGCCGAGAAGGCACAGGTGATCCGCTCCCTCCGCGACGCGGGTGGGCAGGTCGCCATGGTCGGCGACGGGATCAACGACGCCCCCGCCCTCGCCGCCGCCGACCTGGGCATCGCCATCGGCGCCGGCGGCAGCGACATCGCCAAGGAGACCGGCGGCATCGTGCTGGTCAGCGGCTCGCTGACCGGCATCGCCACCGCCCTGCGCCTCTCCCGCGCGACCATGCGCAAGATCCGCCAGAACCTGATCCTCGCCTTCGTTTACAACGTGCTGATGATCCCCCTCGCCGCCCTGGGCGTGCTCAACCCCATGTGGGCCGCCGCCGCCATGGCCCTCTCCGACGTGAGCGTGATCGGCAACGCGCTGCTCCTGCGCCGCACCCGCATCGACTGAAAACGCCCCCGCGCCCGCGCAACCCTCGGCCGGATTACACGTTGCGGCCAGGCGCGCTTTTGTCGTATTCAGGCTTGACGCCGCGCGGTCGCATCGCTTCAATACCGCCACTTCCGACCGCCGATCGAACGTGCATGCCATCACCAACGGAGCGTCACTGTGAACATCATCTTCAACCGCGATAGTACCAACGACGACGACCTCGGCCTGCCCCTCTTCGTCACCCTCGCCCCGGGGCGCGGCCTGGGCGCCGACGCCCCGTGGTGGACCCAGGGCCTCGCCCCCGACCTCCTCCCCAGCGCCGCCGCCAAACGACGCGCCCGCGACGAAGACGAGGGCGACAAGGACGACAAGGACGAGGAAGAGGAGGACGACACCCCCGAAGAAGAAGGCGGAGATGAGGAGGAAGAGCTCGAGGACGAGGAGGAAGAAGAGGAGGAAGAAGAGGAGGACGAGTTCGACGAAGAGGAAGACGAAGACTTCGACGACGAGGACGAGGAGGAAGAGGACGACGAGGAGGAGGAAGAGGACGACTTCGACGACCCCGACGAAGAAGACGACGACGACGATTACGAGGACGATGAGTTCGAGGACGACGACGAGTAAGCCCGCGCTGACCCCTCGCGATCCGCCAGGCCAACGATCGATGACCCAAGGCGCCCGATGATCTTCATCGGGCGTCGTGCGTTTCGCGGGCTGACCCCCGCACCTGTCCGTCTTCACGCGTACAGCCTTTTATAAGCGTGGGAAATCGATGCCATCGAGATATGCGACGCAATCTCTGGTCCTATTTGCCGGCCTGATCACTTCAAGCGGCTGTATCCCAAGGTCGCCGGTGCCCGATGCGGCCCTGGTCGCGCGTATCGAGCCGATCCTCGCCTCCGCCCCTGCGACCGTGGCGGTGTGCGTGATCGAGCTGCCCGCACGTCGCGAGCTTTACGCCCGCGACGCCGACCGGCCGATGAGACCCGCCTCCAACCTCAAGCTCGTCACCGCCGCCGTCGCGCTGGATCGCTTCGGCCCCGATCACCGCTTTGAGACCCGGCTGGCCATTGCCGGCGACGACCTCTACCTGATCGGCGGGGGTGACCCGGGGCTGGGGGATCCGACGATCGCCGGATGGTCCGGGCACAAGCCGACCGACGATTTCGCAGCGTTCGCCGACGCCCTGCGCGCCCGCGGACTGACCCGCATCAAGGGCAACCTCTACTACGACGACCGCGCCCTCGACGAGCAGTGGACTCTGCCCACCTGGGACAAATCCTTCCGCGAGTACTGGTACGCCGCGCCCGTCGCGGGCCTGAACTTCAACGACAACTGCATGGACGTCACCGTCCACCCAACCACGCCCGGTCGGCCGGTGCGGTTCGAGGTCATGCCACCGACGGCCGGCCTGCACGTCATCAACCAGTGCGTCACGGGCGCGCAGCAGACCGCCGCGATTCATCGGGGCGCCTCGGGGTTCGATTACGTCATCACCGGCCAATGCGCCAGGACCGCAACGCTGGCGAGCAAGCCGGTGGAGAATCCCGGCGCGTTCACGGCCGACGCGTTCCGCACGTATCTGGGCTCGCGAGGCATCACGATCGATGGCCAAACGCTTCGCACACCGAGCCAGGTGAACCCGCGCGACGTTCAGACGCTCGCCACCCACGGCACGTCGATGGCCGACCTGCTCAAGCGGATGAACAAGAGCTCGCAGAACTTCTTCGCCGAGGCGCTCGACAAGCTCACGGGCCAAGCCACGACCGTGGCTGACGCGGAGAATCTGACGTCATGGCAACGAGGCGAACGCGGCGCGCGATCCTTCCTCGAGCGAAACGGGATCGACGCGAACGCCCTGCGGATGGCCGACGGCTCGGGCCTGTCGCGCGATGACCGCGTGACCGCCCGGTTGATGACCGACCTCCTGGCGGTGATGGCCGCTCACCCACACGCCGCGGTGTTCCGGGATTCGCTCCCCATCGCCGGCACGGACGGCACGCTGCGCAAGCGCCTGAGCGACCTCGCCGGCCGCATCCGGGCCAAGACCGGCTCGATCGGCGGGGTGCGGACGCTGTCGGGCTACGCGACGACCGTCGACGGGCGTGTGGTGGCGTTCAGTATCCTCGCCAACGACATCCAAGGCGACGATGACGACGTCCTCCAAACGATCGACGAAATCGCCCGCGCGATTGCCAAATGATCGCTCACGTTCCACGTGTGCCCGGAGCCCTTTGCTCCTCTTCGCGTCCCGAGGGAGAAGCGAGCGGAACGGACGCCTGTCCACCGACGGGCTGGGGTGAAGGTTCTGCCGGATTCACGCCGGAACTCGCCGCCACCACGCCACGATCGTCCTTCCCGGTGTCGTTGCCTTCGCACCAGGAAACCATCACCTGCCAGAGCATATGGCAGACCCAATCGAGGTCCCGCCGTCCTTCTCCAGTAATCACATCCACCCACCGCCCGTCCGGCAGCCGCATGATGAGTTTCGCCCGCCCGCCAGGCTCGTCGCAGACGTCAAACCCCCGAACCTGCGCACACGCCCATTGCTCCTGGAGCGGTGAGAAGGGCGATTGCTCAGACAGGATCAACCGGCCACCCGAGATCGTAAGCGATTTCTTCCGCCTGAACCGATCGACGGTCCCGACCGCGAACACCCACACTGACAATGCTGCAGCCGCTACCCGGGCAACCGACCAGCCGAAGCCCGCCGGCGCGACGATGCCGGAATCCCGACGATGCTGAAACAACAGCCATTTCACCACGCCGGCAATTGCAATCGCCAGGGGGAGCAGACAGGCCGTCAGCCCGTTCACCGCCGGCGTTCGGAACGTGATCTGATACAACGCGGGCGCATACGCTACCCGCACGCGCCGGCTCGGTCCGCGGACTTCAAACGTCGAGCGCGGGCCGGGCGGCCGCGGCAACCCAAGCCGATCGCAAAGCGCGTCCGCCGCCGCCCCGACCTGCGCTTCGGGCCCCCGATGCAATCTGCATCCCTGACCGTCGTAGAACCATAGTTCGAGCGACGCCTCCCGCTGCAACGCCTCGTTCCGTCCGGCCGACCGAAGCTGGAGTCCGGCGATCGATGCACGCGACCACTCGTGCCGTCCGAGTTGGTCACCGTTGCGCCGCGTATACACGACTTGCCGATCCGTCACCTCGATCGTCACCGGGAACGCGATCTCCAGCAGGCGCCGCCCCAGCGTCACCGCGCCGCCAACCGCCGCCAGCACCAGCCCGATACCGGCGAACAAGCGGACAAATTCGGTCCGGTTGTCGGCCGAGAACCAGAGATATCCGCCGACGATTGCCACGCCTACCAGTGCCGCCATCATCGTCAGCGCCCGCAGGAGCCTCCGCCGCGTCGCCGTCAACGTAATCAACAGCCCCGAATCACGTGGTTCGATGCGAACGCCGTCCGGGGTCGCTGTCGGCGCGTACTCCAACATAGCCGGCGGTGGTGCCAAGGCCCCAGTGTCGGGTATCTGGTCAGTCATGTAATTGGGAATACTACCGTTATTCGTCCGCCGGGCGTCACCGCTCAACCCAATCCCACTCGCTCAACTCAAACTCCCCCTCGCGCCCCACGCGATACGTCGCCCCCAGCGGCAACGGCGCGAAGTTTGGCCCGTGACCCACCGGCAACCCCATTGCCACGGGAACTTCCAGCGTCCCGAAGATCTCCGCCGCCGCCTCCGCCCACGTGAACGACCGCCGCAGCGGCGCCTTCGTGTCCCCCGGCCCGCGCACGATGTGCACTGCGTCATCCTCACAGTTCGTGAAATCGCCCAGGATCACCGCCCGCGCGCCGTCGAGCAGCCCGGCCTGGCGAACCTGGGTCAACATTCGATCCAGGCGGTAGAACCGCTCGCCGATGTCTTCGAAGAATACGATCCGTCCCGCCCCCGCCGTCGGCGCGAACGGCGTTCCCACTACCGATGCCCACAGCGCCAGGTTTCCGCCCACCAGTTCCGCCTGCACCTCCTGGGCGGGCGGCGCGTTCAACCACCGCAAGAGCCGCGCGCCCCATGCGGGTCCCGGATGCTTGCCGCGCACGAGGTCCAGGAGCGCCCGCCAATGCCCCGCGTCATACGCGCCGAAGTTCGGCGCCGACGGCATCGGCGCGTGAAGGGTTGCCCAGCCCCAGCGCCGCCGCGCGAACTCGTGCAGCACCGTCACATCGGAGTATCCGACCAGCAGCTTGCGCCCTGCCGGCGGCCCCTGCTCGCGCGTCCACTGATCCAGCAGCGGCAGGGTCCGCGCCGCCCCGTAGCCGCCGCGCGCCATCCACACGACGTCAGATCGATGACCGTTCGCCGCCCGCCAGATCGCCTGGGCGCGGTGCTCGTCCTGGCCCGCGTAGGTGAAATGCGCCTCGAAGCATTGCGGATCAAGATTGACTTCGAACCCCTCGCCACGTAGCCGATCGACCCCCGCCTCAAGCTCGACACGCGGCACCACCGACGACCCCGCCACCACATCGATCGTCCGCACCCGATCGCTCACCGCCGATACCCCACCTCAACGGCGGCCGGTTGCGCCTCGCCCGCACCGTTCCCCCCGCGCATCGCCATCGGCCGATCATCCCCCGCGTGCGCCTGCGCCGCCTTGTGCCGCGCCGCCGCCAGCACCGCGCCGGGCGTGCGAAACAACAACCCCACCGCCAGCGTGATGATCGCGCCGAACATCGCGAACCACGGCCACTTCACCGCCGGGAACCAGTCCGGCGGCTTGAACATCGGCGCTTGCCCCCGCGGCACGGGGTGCAGGATGTTCGCCACCTCCACGTGCTGCCCGCTGATGAAGAAGATCCCCACCAGGCCCAACGTGATCGCGAGCATGTTCCCCGCGTCCGACCCGCGGTTGCGCGTGAACATGCCGATCAGGAACACCCCCAGCATCGGCCCGAGGAACAGCCCCGCGATCCCGATCACGAACGGGATGATCCGGAAATCCGGATTGGTCACCTTCACGTACGCCGATCCGATCGCGATCACCACCATCAGCACCGCGAAGACGGCGGTGAAGACGCGCGCCGCCCCCACGTAGTGCTGCTCGCTCCGCCCGCGCGCCAGGTACGGGATGTACCAGTCATTGGTGAAGCTCGTCGCCAGCGCGTTGAGCGCCGCCGACAGCGACCCCATCGCCGTCGCGAACACCCCCGCCAGCACGATCCCGCGCACGCCCAGCGGCATCACCTTGATGATGTAATCGCTGAACACGTCGGCATTGTCCGCCGGCCTCAACTCCGGACGCTGATGGTAGAACGCGACCAGCAGCACCCCGATGAAGGCGAACCCCG
>DATBFY010000482.1:0-3172 GCA_036558265.1 Tepidisphaeraceae bacterium
GGACGGCTTGGCGCGATTCTGGGATCAGGAGGACCTCTGGGGCGCCGGCGGGTGCGTGGCGTCGCTGGCGCTCCTGGTGGCCGATCGCACCCCAGTGGAGGCCGTGCGGCTGCTCGGGGCGGCGAAGGCGATGACGGCCCGATCCGGATCCTTCCTGCTCGCCACCGAAGACGAGCGCTACGCGCGGCGAGCCGTCGAGTTGCGAAGTCTCCTGGGGGCAGAAGCATTCGGGGCCGCATTCCATGCCGGTCTGGAACTGCCGGCGGAGGGCGCGATTGCCGAAGCGCTGGAGTTGTCGACGGCGATCCTCGAAGGCGAGGCCCCGATCGGGGTTCGAACGATCGACGCCATCGCGTCGGGCGAGGGCAAGCGCCTGCTCGACCGGTTGACGCCGAAACAGACCGAGGCGTTCTGGCTCCTCGTCGAGGGTCACGACGCCCAAGCGATCGCCTACCGCCTGAACAAGAGCTACTCCGCGATCAACGAGCGGCTGGTGCGCGTCCGCGAGGTCTTCGGCGTGGACTCGGACGTGGCGCTCGTCGCGAAGGCCGCCGCACTGGGGCTGGTCCGACCTCCCAGAACGGACAACCCGGAATAAATCCGGCTCCTTCGCGGAGGATATCTCCTTCTCCCCCCTTGTTCTTCGGGCAACGGGCCGCAATGATGTTTGCGCACACCGATCCCGGTAACGGCGGTGATCCGTCGACCGTTTGTCCACGGACGCCGGGGCCCAACGTGCCGTAAGGGGTAGCTCTTCCCACGGCGCGACGAGACATCGCCTGAGCAAACAGCCGATTGGGGCGCGAGATCTGGCGTCCCTTTGTCCGCGTGTCTGGCTCGCCTTCGCGACGTGCAAGGGCCTCGTGATCCGTCTGTGACCGGTGGAGTGCGCTCTGCGCCCCCCGGTGCCTTGGCGCCCCGCCGGGGACAGTCGAAGCCCAATCGTCGGGCTCCGGTCGCGGCAAGGTGCCGGCGCATTCGCGCGCAACAAGGGATGCTCGATGACCGGCGGGAGCACGCCGGCGACGGTCGGAAGCGAGATCCGGCAGCGAGGAGAGCGGGATGGACGGGCAGCGATTCGATCAGATCACCAAGATGCTCGTGGCTCGATCTTCTCGTCGTACTGTCCTCGGGGCCATCGTGAGCAGCGCGTCGGCTGGGCTACTCGGCGGACTCGGCTTCAGACGTACCGCCAGCGCCGCCCCGCCCGAATGTCGCCCGGCTCCTCCCCCGAATCGCCCAAGTCTCAGTTTTCCCTGGCCGAGCGGAACCAACCCGGTGCTGACGTGCGGTTACGGCTGTTACAAGCACCTGGATACTTCTTGTAAAGAGTACTACGCGGCGGACTTCGCGGAACCCGGAAAGCCCAGCCCTGAGTTTCCTGTTTTGGCGGCCATGGATGGCTTCCTGTACCGCAAGGACGAAGCAGGCGCCAACGTCTTGTACATCTACGATGGTGCGTGGCAGACGAAATACATGCACTTGGCGAACCACGACCTGATCATCGATCCGGCAACCAGCCAGCCCGTCGTGGTCGGAAACGCGCCTTTCCACGTCCTTCGGGGAACGCAGATTGGCTTCGCCGATAGTACCGGAAACTTCGCAAAAAAGAATCATCTCCACTTCGAGTTCCGCGCAGGCGCAACGCCCGCGACCGACCCACCCTGCTCCGGCTCGTGCGGTTGTGTCAACTGGTCATACCCGATCACTGACTTCGCCCAGTCGTATCCAGGACTCGCCGCCGAGACCACGGTCTGCCCACCGTCAACCCCTACTCCGCCACCCAAGTCCGGAGGCTGTTCGTCGGACCAAATCAAGTGCAAGGGCAAGTGCTGCTCGGCTCCGGACAACGCGATCCCGACCTGCACCAATGGTGCCTGCGGCTTCGCCTGCAACCCCGGCTACGCCGACTGCGACGGCAATGCAGCGAATGGCTGCGAGACCGCATTGGGCACGGACGCGAACTGCGGGCACTGCGGGGATACCTGCGTCGAAGACGACAACCAATGCAACTCGGTCAGCTGCAACCCGTTCTTCGGCGAGTGCCGGCCGATTGCTGTTTCGGACGGCACCCTGTGCACGATCAACGGCGGACCCGGAACCTGCCAGAACGGCACCTGCGCCCCTTCCGGCGGCTCGATCCTCACCGACGACTTCGACGACGGCGTGATCGACCCCGCCAAGTGGACCGTGGGTCACTTCGGCTTCGGGTCATCGGTCGAGGAGACGAACGGCGAGTTGCAGATCACCATCGCCGCCGATGCGAGCGAGTCGCCTGACACCCCCGGCGTGTTGGGCAGCTGGGTCACAAGCACCTGCAGGTTGCGGGGCGACTTCGACGTGCAGGTCGACTACCGCCTGGCGGACTGGCCACCGGCCAGCAGCGTGCCCGCCGTCCTCGCGGCCGACCCCCCGGGCGCGCCGCAGGTCATGTACGCGGCCCGCATCGGCCAGGACCCCGTGGGGGGCCAGGCGCCGTACGAGGCCTATTTCTCGAACATCCGCGACCACCCCGGCGGACCCGCCTACTACATTCCCACAGGCGACCTCTCGGGGAGCCTGCGGCTGGTGCGCTCGGGCGACAACGCGGTCGGCTACTACCGCGACACGGGCAGCGGCCAGTGGGTCGCCATGAACAACGTACAATCCGGGACGCTGATCACGCCGGGCGACGCCTCGGTCTCCCTCTGGGCGCTCCCGGCCTCAGGCCACTTCGGCCACCAGTTAACGCGGGTCGCCTTCGACAACTTCGTGGTGAACCTGGGACAGCTGGTGTGTTCGGGAGGCACGTCGTTTGCGGCCCAAGAAACGGTCTCAGAACCGGAGCCCACCGCCACCTCAAGGCCGCGGCGAGCGCCCGAGCCCTCGTCCACGGCGACCGCGACCAAGGAGCCCACGGCGACGCCGAGCGACACACCGACGTCGGTGCCGACGGCGACCGTGACCCCCGAAGCGACCTCAACCGACACGCCCACGCCAGAGCCCACGGCCACCGTGACGCCTGCCCCGACCGAGACGTCTACCGGGACTCCGACGCCAGAGCCGGCTCCGACGGAACACCGACCACCGAGCAGACGGAGGGGGCGTAGCTGCTGGGCCGGAACAAGGCAAAATCGGGAGCCCGACGAGAAATGAGTACGCATCCGGCAATGAATGCCGAACCCACTCAGAC
>DATBFY010000483.1:0-7645 GCA_036558265.1 Tepidisphaeraceae bacterium
TCAAGCTCAAGGGCAACGTCGCCGTGGGCGGCGTCCTGAAGAAGGAGACCGACAAGGAGCTGATCCTGATCGATCCCAATGAAGGCGAACAGGAGATCGACAAGGACGACGTCGTCTCCCGCACGAAGGGCCTGTCGGCCATGCCCGAAGGCTTCGACAAAATGCTCACCAAGCGCGAGCTGCGCGACCTGGTCGAGTTCCTCGCCAGCCTCAAGCAGGGCGACAAGATGGAAGCCCAGCAGCCGGGTGGCCACGGAGGATAAGGCAAAAGTCAAAAGGCAAAAGTGAAAACGAAGACGGCGGCGCTTTCGATAAAGCGCCGCCGTCCTTTTCGGTTAGCCGGCCCGGCCACGGGCCGTTTTGATTACCGCCGCGCCACGCGGAAATATCCCGGATCGCACTGCTGCGCCTCTTCGATACTCAGGAGGCGTCCACCCGGGTTGACGCGGAGGTTCATGTCGATGTCGCGCCGGCCGGGGTCGTCGATGCGGAAGCGGTAGAAGTACTTGCCGTCGCGGAGGACGTACTGGACGGCCTCGATCCGCCGCCCGTGCCGCTCACGATCGACCGTGTCGAGCACGACGCGGGGTACGTCGCGGATGTTGACGTCCGTGTCGAAGTCGCGTTCGTAGCGGACGTCGACGCGGTTGACGTCGCGATCATGGTCGTATCGATCGTGGTAGCGATCGTTATCATGCCAGTCGCGGCGGACGTCGGCCCTGGCGAAGGAAGGGATCGCGGCCGTCAGGCCCAAAGCAACCACCGAAGACGTAATCCATTTCAGATTCATATTGCACCTGTCCAATGTTGCCCAATTTCAAGGAATTCGCTTCCCGGACGCGAAATAAGACAGGGTGGGGGCGAGAAGGTTAGGGGCCTAAGTAGTAGCCCGGATTGGGGCATTTCGGGCTGTCAGATGGCCATTGGAGCGCCCGTTTCCTATGCCGAACGGAGGTGATCGCGATGGCAATGAAGGAGATGCTGAGCGGCAAGAACGGCACGGGCGGCGCCGTGATCCACGTGCGCTTCGCCGGCCGCAGCTTCGACGTGCCGCTGGGCTCGCTGGACGTGGGTGTTGGATCGCATGATGGGGATGTGAAGGCCGCGCTGGCGCGGCACCTGGAGATCCACCCGACGCGCCTGATGGACTACGTGGTGGATCGCCACGGCAATGGAAACATGACCGTGCGGCCGGAGGCCGTGTTCGGTTGAACGAGATAGTTTGAGAGAAAGCCCGCGTGCGGTTCACTTGCCCGCACCCAACGGCACGAGCATACAAACACTGGTAGATCGCCGCGCGAATGCGCGGAGGTATCGGTTCAAATCCGATCCGCCCCACCTGATGTTCTCTTTGTGGGGCGGAAGATCAAATCGCTTATGCGACTCGTGCGGGGAAGTGAACCGCCCGCGGGCTGAATAGAACAACGTAAATCGAGTGACCTGACGCGCCCGGCGCGCACCCAACGGCATGAGCCTACAAACCTTTGGGAGGTAGAGGTCGCGGGTTCGAATCCCGTCGGGGGCTCTTTGTGACTGTCCGCCCCCGTAGCTCAGTGGCAGAGCGCTAAAAACGTCCGCTCGCGTGACTCGTGCGGGCCGCGCGTTTCAGGTCATTCGATGTTGTGGACGGACGACGGCTGTCCATCCGATACTTAAGCGGCGTGGTCCCCCCCCGCGGGGCGTGGTGACCACGCCGCGTGTTTTTTAAAGGAGGTCGCGTCATGGCAGCGACGAAGGCGAACGACGAGCAGGACGTGCGGCTGTGGCTGTTGAATACGCTGCTGACGACCCCGCACCGGGCGCTGGACCAGATCTGGCCGGTACACCGCGAGATCGTGGCGCAGGACCCGCGGTTCTACGTTCGCCTGGCGGCGTGGTACGCCGATCACGGCGACGTCCGCGACCACAAGGAGATGTTCGCGGTCACGCTCATCCTGAGCGATTTCGCGGGTCACCGCGACGTCGGCCTGGCGATGCTGCGCGAGCTGCCGCCGTACCAGGTCGTGCGGGTGGTGGATTTCATCCACGGCCGCAAGACCACGCGGAAGGTGCGCGAGAAGACCCCGGATGCGGCGAAGGGCGCGCGTGCGGGCACCAAGCGCGCCAAGCCCCAAGCGGCGGCGGAGCCGACCAAGACCGTTACCGAGAGCTTCGGACTCTTTCAGAACCCGCCCCGGTCCCTCAAGACCGAGGTCGAGCGGTACCTCCGCGAGCGGGAGGCGGACGCGGACTGGTTCGACGGCACGGTGCTGCAGGCGCGCAAGGCGGTCAAGCGCCTCTACGCGGTGCTGCACGTCAAGCCGGGTGAGCGCGCCCAGCGGATCCTCTTCGACGAGGACCCGCCCCCGGACAGCCGCGCATTCGCGCTCAAGGCGCTGGCGAAGGCCACGAGCCCCGCCGAGCAGGCGCGGATGATCGTCGAGCACGCGGTCCCGTACCGCGTCGCGGCGACCTTGGTGAAGCAGATGACGCCCACGGTGCTGCTCGCGCTGATCGACCGCATGAGCCCGCAGGAGCTGATCAACAACGTGGCGTCGCTCAAGCGACGGGGCGCGTTCGACAACTCCGAGCTCAAGGCCCTGATCGACCGCAAGCTCGAGGCGGCGCAAACCGGCACGCGCGTGATCGCGTTCAAGGCCGGGGAGGCGCTCAAGGCTGCCGGCAAGGTCTCGGGCGAGGTGCGCCAGCGCCTGGAAAAGGTCGCCGATGCGCAGGTCAAGGCCAAGGGCCGGATCGCGCGGCCGACGGCGCTGTTGATCGACAAGTCGGGCTCGATGAGCCTGGCGATCGAGCTGGGCAAGCGGATCGGGGCGATGATCTCGACCGTCTGCGAGCGGGAGCTGTACGTCTACGCGTTCGACACGGTGGCGTACCCGATCGAGCGCGGCGGCGGGGACCTGGCGTCGTGGGAGCGGGCGCTGGCGGGCATCGCCGCCAACGGCGGCACGGCGTGCGGCGCGCCACTGGAGTACATGCGCTTGAAGAAGCAGTACGTGGAGCAGGTCATCCTCGTCACCGACGAGGGGGACAACACGGCGCCCAACTTCGCGCCGGCGCTGGCGAAGTACCGCGAGGCGGTCAAGGTCGACCCGACCGTCTGCATCGTGCGCACGCCCGGCGCGGTCTCCACCGTAGCCGACGCGTGCCGCAAGGCCGGCGTGGCGGTGGACGTGTTCGAGTTCTGTGGCGATTACTACTCGCTGCCGAACCTGGTGCCGCTGCTGGCCAAGCCAAACCGGCTCGAGTTGCTGATGGAGATCATGGAGTACCCGCTGCCGGTGCGGCGGGCGGCGTGACTCGTAATGGCGCGGCGCGGCCTCCTTTGGATCGCGCCGCGCTCTTCCTGCGCGCGAACTTGTCAGACTGCGGGACGCGGTGGCGTCAGTCGGCGGTGCGACAAGACATGGCCAAGGTCCTCGTCGAACGCCCGCGCCTGGGCGGCGGCATCAAGTTCCAGCGGAACGCCGACCGCACGTGGCAGCGCGTGCCGACGGATGAGCGGCCCCGCCGCGAGTCGATGAAGCAGCGGTGGGACCAGAGCAAGGTGCAACGCAAGGGCCTGAACGAGAACCTGGCTCCGCTTCGGCGGTTCCTGCGCGGGTGCGTTGGCCGGCCGTGGGAACAGGTCTGCGCCGAGATCAGCGAACGGGTCGACCGCGCGTCGGCCGTGCAGCTTCACATCTGGCAGCACGTCCGGTGGGAAGTGTTGACGCGGCCCCACGACATCGAGCGATACATGGCCGGCGACTTGGCCAGGGGGCGCTTCGGGCGTCTGTACGTCGATCCGACGACAGGGCGGCTGTGCGAGATGACGGCCGGCGGATCGAAGCGACGCCGATGGGCCGCACGGCTTGAAGAAGAACGCCGCAAGCGGCTCGTGATCCGGGTCGAGGGTCGGCGGTACGGCCGCGCGGAGGGCATCTGGTACGAGGTCGAATTGACGCCCCTGATCCGCGCGACGGCATGGGACGTGATGCTCCGCGGGTGGACGACGTCCCTCGAACGCTCGAAGTTCATCGACGCGTACGGGTGGGACGCGTACGCGTCGAAGCGGCGGCAGTTGTGCACGAAGGAAATCAAGCGCCTCCACGAGGCGCTCGACCGGATGCGGGCACGGTGCGAACGGCGGCACGCCGGTCGCCCCTGCATGTGCCCGCGGTGGTAGCGGGAGGTAGTGAGCTTCATGGCGACCCGCCGGATGGCAGAACTTCTCGGGGCGATCGATCGCCTGGCGAAGGCGGAAGGGGCGTTCGTCGGCACGGAGTTCCTCGCGCCGGTCCTCCGCGGCGCCGGCATCGGCGTGCGGATCGCCGGCGTTCATTGCCGGTTGAAAGTGCACCCGTCCGACTTCGAGGGGTGGGGCGTGTTCAAGGCAGAGTCGTTCGAAGAAGCGCGGCTGGTTCGCCGCCCTTCGATGGGCGAACGGCGCCGGTACCTCGAGCTTTTTCCGGCGGCGCGGATGATCCTGACGTCGTTGAACGACGGCCAGTGGTGGGCGGTTGCCGCGAATTCGGGCGATGCGCGATTCTCGATCACCGGCCTTGCGCCGATCCGCTTCGTTGACGAGGGTGACGCGTTCGACACCGTGCTGACGCGGTTCGACGGCGGGCAGTTCTGGTTCGAGTCGGTCGATCCCCGTGCCGACCCGGGCGCCGCCGCGTATTTGCGCGAATCGCTGACCGCCATGGTCAAACCGCAGGACATCGCGCGACCGGGTTTGACCGCCGAACAACGCACCGCGTACGAGGTGAACTACACCGCGCGCCTCGAGCAGATCCTCCAGGACGAGCGGGCCCGCGCCGAAACGCGGCTGCGCACCGCCCTCGAACATGCCGGCGCCCGGTTGCGCGACTATGGCAAACAGGGCGAGGTCTACCGCGTCAGTTACGAGGTGGACGGCACGCGACACACCAGCGTCGTCCGCAAGGATGACCTGGCCGTCGTTACCGCCGGCATCTGCCTCTCCGGCCAGGACAGCTCGTTCGACCTGGCGAGCCTGGTGGGCGTGCTGCGCGAGGGGCGCGAGGACGGGCGGATCGTTCGAACCCTTTAGCGCGTGGACCCAATGCCCGGCAAGTTTCATCACGAGACGATCTACCGAGGGCCCGAGACGCTCGACAAACTCGCCGGCCTGCGGATCACCCTCTGCGGCGCGGGCGCGGTCGGCTCGAACCTCGCGGACAACCTGGTGCGCCAGGGCGTCGCGCGCCTGCGCGTGATCGACAAGGACCGCGTCGAGGAGCACAACGTCTCCACGCAGACCTACGCCCAGGCGGATGTGGGCGTCTGGAAGGTGGAGGCGCTGCGAAACCGGCTCTTCAAGGTGGCGGGCGTCGAGGTCGAGGCGATGCGGAAGGAGCTGACGGCCCAGAACGCGCGACAAGCGCTTGCGGACTGCGACCTGGTAATCGACGCCTTCGACAACGCCGCCTCACGGCGGCTGGTCCAGGAGACCGTGCGGGCCGCGGGCGTCGCGTGTGTGCACGTCGGGCTTTACGCCGATTATGCCGAGGTGATCTGGGACGAGCGCTATCGCGTCCCCAATGACGTTGCGGGCGATGTCTGTGATTACCCGATGGCGCGCAACCTGGTGCTGCTGGCGACGGCGGTCGCGTCCGAGACGATCCTGCGCTTCGCCGCGGACGGCCGGCGCGAGGACTGGTCGGTCACGCTCGCGGACTTCGCCATCCGGCCGATTGATGCATGACTTCGACGATCATTGCCCGCCCGCGACTCGCCCGTACAATCGGCGCAACGCAATATGAATCCCGCCCCCCGCCCGCGCAAAACGCCTGAAGAGCTCCGCAGCCACCGCTGGTTCGGCCCGGACGACCTGCGCTCGTTCGGCCACCGCTCGCGCATCAAGCAGATGGGATTTGGCGCCCAGGACTACGCCGGCAAGCCGGTCATCGGCCTCTTGAACACGTGGTCGGATCTGAACACCTGCCACACGCACTTCAAGCAGCGGGTGGAGGAGATCAAGCGCGGGGTCGGGCAGGCCGGCGGCTTGCCGCTCGAAGTGCCGGTGATGAGCCTCTCCGAATCGTTCATGAAGCCGACGACGATGCTCTATCGCAACCTGGTGGCGATGGAGGTCGAGGAGACGATTCGCTGCCATCCGCTCGACGGCGTGGTGCTGATGGGCGGGTGCGACAAGACAACTCCGGCGCTGATCATGGGGGCCACGAGCGCCGGCGTCCCCGCGATCTACTTCCCCGCCGGCCCGATGCTCAAGGGCAACTGGCGCGGCACGACGCTGGGCAGCGGGACGGACGCGTGGAGATACTGGGCCGAGCGCTGCGCCGGGAACCTGGGCGACTGCGCCTGGCGCGAGATCGAGGATGGCATCGCCCGCTCGCCCGGCCACTGCATGACCATGGGCACCGCCTCGACGATGACCGCGATCGCCGAGACGCTCGGCCTGACCTTGCCCGGCGCCTCGAGCATCCCGGCCGTCCATTCCGCCCACGCCCGCATGGCCGCCGACACCGGCCGGCGCATCGTCGAGATGGTCTGGCAGGATCTCAAGCCGTCCGAGCTGTTGACGAAGGAAGCCTTCGACAACGCGATCACCGCCGACATGGCCATCGGCGGCTCGACCAACGCGATCATCCACCTGATCGCCATGGCCGGCCGCGCCGGCATCAAGCTCCCGCTCGACACCTTCGACGCGATCTCCCAGCGCACGCCGGTGATCGCCAACCTCCGCCCCTCAGGCGAATTCCTGATGGAAGATTTTTATGACGCGGGCGGCCTGCGCGCCCTGCTCTATCGCATCCGCGATCTCCTCCACCTCGATGCACTCACCTGCACCGGCGAAACCCTCGGCCAGTCCATCGAAGGCGCGGCGGTTTTTAATGACAACGTGATCCTGCCGCTCGACCGCCCGCTGTCGCGCGCCGGGGCGACGTTCGTGCTGCGCGGCAACCTCGCGCCCGACGGCTGCGTGATCAAGCCGACCGCCGCCGAAGCGCGGCTGCTGAAGCACGCCGGGCCCGCGATCGTCTTCAAAGATTACGCCGACTTAAAAGCCCGCATCGACGCCGAGGATCTGCCGGTCACGCCCGATCACGTGATCGTCCTGCAATCCGCCGGGCCCTTGGGCGCCCCGGGCATGCCCGAGTGGGGGATGCTGCCGATCCCGAAGAAGCTCTTGAAGCAGGGGGTGCGGGACATGGTGCGGATCTCGGACGCGCGGATGAGCGGCACGAGCTACGGCACGTGCGTGCTGCACGTCAGTCCCGAGAGCGCGCTGGGCGGCCCGATTGCGCTGGTGCGGGACGGGGACGTGATTGAGCTGGACGTGCGCGCCCGGCGAATCCACCTCCGCGTCACCGATGAGGAACTGGCGAAGCGCCGCGCCGCCTGGACGCCGCCCTCCGAGCCCAAATTCGACCGCGGCTACGGCAAGCTTTTCTGCCACGAGTGCACGCAGGCGCACGAGGGGTGTGATTTTCGGTTCCTGCATGCGACGGGACGAGCCGCCCGCGAGCCGGACATCTTCTAAAACGTAAAGAAGTAAAACTGCTCTGCTGAAATCCTCCGCCAATGGTCATCCTGAGGGAGTTTCAACGACCGAAGGATCTTGCCTGAGCGACGCGGGTCGTCGTTCCAGGCTAGATCCTTCGCTGCGCTCAGGATGACG
>DATBFY010000484.1:0-21575 GCA_036558265.1 Tepidisphaeraceae bacterium
TCATGGTCACGTAGACCCCGTCCATTCAGTCGTTCAACACCAGAACCCCGGCAACGATCAACGCGACAATATCGACGAATTGCAATCCGAACGCCGCCAGTGCGTTCCCCCGCTCCACCGGCCCGCGCCGCAGCCCAAGGATCGCGCCGAACAGCCCGAACCCATTCAAAACCAGGTGAATCCCCACGAAGGCTGACCCACCCAGGATCAAGACGAGATCGGGGATTTGAACCCGCATGGACGCGACATAGATCATCGCATCCACGCAGACCACGGCCACCGCCATGTACAACGCATCTCTGCCCGGACGTTCACCGCGCCACGCGTGGCGGACGGCCGGTAGCTGATATTCGAGGGTCGGTCGCTCTTCTTCGCGCAATGACATTTCGCTCGCTGGTCGTCGTTCGCCTACTCCACCACGCTCGCCCCCCCCGTCGCCACCGTCGCGAAACCCACTGCCTCGATCCCGAACCGCTCCCGATACGTCTTCCCCAGATGCGCCTTCAACGGCTCCACCGCCCGCGGCTGCGCTAGCGCGACGATGCATCCGCCGAACCCGCCGCCCGTCATTCGGGCCCCGTAGACGCCCCGCACCGTCATCGCCTGACCCGCCAGGAAGTCCAGCTCCGCGCAGCTCACCTCGTAATCATCCCGCAGCGACAGGTGGCTCTCAACCATGAGCTGACCGGCCCGCTCGTACTTCCCCTGCGCCAGCGCCGTGGCGGCCTCGATCGTCCGGTGGCTCTCGCTGACCACGTGCCGGCAACGCCGCAGGATCACCCCGTCCAGCTTTCCCTCGGCCTCGTGGATCTGCTTCATCGTCACGTCCCGCAGCGCCCGGATCCCGGCCTCCGGATATCGCTGGCGGAAGTACGCCACGCCCGCCTCGCACTGCTGCCGCCGCTCGGCGTACTCGCCGCCGGTCAGTTCGTGCCGAACCATGCTGTTCACGATCACCACCCGCAGGTCGTTGGGGTCGAGCTTGACGAACTGCTTCGCGCCGCTGCGGCAGTCGTACTGCGTCGCGTGACCCGCCTTGCCCGTCGCCACGATCATCTGATCCATGATCCCGCACGGCACCAGCGCATATTCGTGCTCGGCCTTCTGGCAGATCAGCGCCAGGCGATCCCGATCCATGTCCACCCCCGACAGCGTCAGAAACGCCAGCCCCGTCCCCACCTCGATCGCCGCGCTGCTCGACAGCCCGCCCCCCACCGGCAGCGTGTTCTCGATCAGCGCATCCATCCCCGTGAGCGGGATCCCCGCCTGCTCGAGCTCCGCCGCCACACCTTTGAAATAGTTCGCCCACGCCGGTTCGCCGCGCTCGATCTTGCGCTCGACCGAAAACTCCACGATCTCGCCGGGGAACGCCGACGACGCCAGCCGCACGATCCCGTCCCCCCGCGCCCGACAGGCGATCCGCACCTCCGGCTCGATCGCCATCGGGAAGACCATCCCCTCGTTGTAATCCGTGTGTTCACCGATGAGGTTGACGCGCCCCGGCGCGCGGATCACGCGCACGCGACCCTCGCCGCCGCTCGCGCCGCCGCCGCCGCCGCGGCCGCTGAAGGTCTTCGCAAACTCCGCTTTCACGCCCTCAATCGATTGCATCTGCCCGACTCTAAAAGTCGCCCCCACCCGCGGTCAAGCCACGCGATGCCCGCCGTTCCTCCACCTTTTGCCTTTTGCCCTTTGCCTTTTGCCTTTTCCCGCCACCCCTTTACCATTCCCCTCGATGTCCTCCCCCCCGTCATCCCCCGGTCTGTTCATCGTCCTCGACGGCCCCGAGGGCAGCGGCAAATCCACGCAGCTCGGCCTGCTCCGCCAGAAGCTCGACTCCGCCGGCCGACCCGTTTTGGTCGTCCGCGACCCCGGCGCCACCCGCATCGGCGAGGAGATCCGCTCCATCCTCCTCAACCCCCGCAACGACGAAATGGCCATGCGCTGCGAGATGCTCCTCTACATGGCCGCCCGCGCCCAGATGATGAGCGAAACGATCCTCCCCGCCCTCGCCGCCGGTCAGACCGTCATCTCCGACCGCTTCGTCTCCAGCACGCTCGCCTACCAGCTCGGCGGCGACGGCCTGACCGCCGCCGACATCCGCGCCGTCGCCGACATCGCCATCAGGCACCGCTGGCCCGACCTCACCCTGCTCCTCGATCTCCCCGTTGACGTCAGCAGCGCCCGCGTCAAACCCAAGTACCTGCTGCCCTTCCCCGCCAGCGTCCAGGACGCCGCCGCCCAGGCCGTCAAGGACCGCATCGAGCAGCGCCCCCGCCTGTACCACGAACAGGTCCGCCGCAACTATCTCGCCCAGGCCAGCGCCGACCCGCAGCATTATCGAGTCATCAACGCCGACCGCCCCGCCGAAGCCGTCCACAACGACATCTGGTCCGCCGTCTCGCCTTTCCTGAAATGACACGTGCCTCACAGGTGGCACGGGCGTCCCGCCCGTGAACGGCGGCGAAAGCCGCTCTTGCGAATCCGGCCTGAACCCTGAACTCTTTCATGTCGCTCACAACTTTCGACGCCATCCTCGACCAATCGGCCCCCCTCGCCTGGCTTACGCGCGCCTACTCCACCGACCACCTCCCCCACGGCCTGGTCTTCGCCGGTCCGCCCGGTGTCGGCAAGGCCACCACCGCCCGCGCCCTGGCCACCCTCTTCCTCTGCGAGCGCCCCGCCGGCACCACCCCCTGCGGCCGCTGCGATTCCTGCCGCCTGATGTCCGCCGCCCCTCCTACGCATCCGGACTTCGCCACGGTTTACCGCCAGCTCATCCGCCTCGACAAGAACAAGAAGGATGCCGTCGCCAAGGATCTCTCGATTCACACCGTTCGCGATTACCTCGTCGCCCCCGCCAACCTCAAACCCGCCATGGGCCGTGGCCGCGTCTTCCTCATCGAGGAGGCCCACACGATGAACCCCGCCGCCCAGAACGCCCTGCTCAAGACACTCGAAGAACCCTTCGGCCGAACCCTCATCATCCTCCTGACCGATCAGCCCGACCAGCTCCTGCCCACCATCAGGAGCCGCACCCAGCTCCTGCGCTTTAACGCGCTCGACGAGTCGCTGGTCACCAGGGAACTCGCCAAGCGCGGCATCGACAAAGCCACCGCCGCCCAGGCCGCCCACTTCGCCGAAGGCTCGCTCGGCAACGCGCTCCAGTGGCTGGAAGACGGTGTCGTCCCCGCCGCCCAGCAGCTTCACAAGCTCCTGGACGACCTCCTCGCCAACCGCCCGCTCGCCACCGACCTGTCCGACTGGTTCAAATCCGCCGCCGACGCCTACGCCAAAAAGCAGCAGGAACGCGACCCCAACGTCAGCCTCGACCAGGCCAAGCGCGAGGGCCTCTCCCTCTATCTCCGCCTCTCCGCCCAGCGCTTCCGCCGCCTCCTGCGCGAGTCCTCCGACGCCTTCGAGCTCGACCTGGCCTGCACCGCCCTGGAATCCATCGCCCAGGCCGACGACTACCTGGATGCCAACGTCAACATCCCCCTGATCTTCCAGCAGCTCGCCCAGAAACTAACCCACCTCCCCGCCGCCTGACTAACCCATCGAATCTGAAATAAATCCCCCCCTCTCCCGACCACCCCTTTGCGGGCGGCGGCCCGGCGCCGTGGCGGCGCGGTACGCATCGCAACGGGTCCTCTGTTGTCGGGAGCCAAGTCATGATCTTCAAAATGCTTAAGTACGGGTTGCTGACGATCGTCGGCGGGGCCGTGGTCACCTCCCTCCTCTTTGGTGGCGAAGCCCTCAGTTACGTCCGCAGCTCGGCCCGGTCCATGCGGACGGCCGTCAAGGAAAACGTCCCCGTCGAGTTCCAGCTTCGCCGCGCCCGCGACCTGATGGACGACATCCTTCCCGAGATGCAGGCCAGCGTCCGCCTCATGGCCCAGCAGGAAGTCGAGATCGATGCCGCCAAGGAAGAGATCGCCGGTAGCCAGAAGTCCCTCGCCGAAGAGGCTATCCGTGTCCAAAAGTTGCGAGACGCCGTCTCCTGCGGCCAGACGACGTACACCTTTGGCGAGATCCGCTACACCCGCGATCAGCTCAAGCAGGAGCTGGCGCGGCAGTTCGATCGATATCGCGAGGCAGAATCAATACTTACGGCCAAGCAGAAGCTCCTTGACAGCCGCCAGGCCTCCCTCGCGGCGGCCGAGCAGCAGTTCGAGCAGATGCGGGTACGTAAGGTGACGCTGGAGGGTCAAATCGAGGCTCTGACCGGGCAATACCGCCTGGTCCAAGCGGCCTCAGCCAATACCAACGTCCAGATCGATCCGAGCCGGTTGGCGCAGGCCGAGAGGCTGGTGGGGGAGATCCGGCGGCAACTCAATGTGGCCGAGCATGTCCTGGCGCGCGAGGCGAAGTTCACTCAGCCGATCCCGATCGACGTGGTGGACGAGCAGGACCTCCTGGCGAAGGTGAACCGGCATTTCGCCAAGGAGAAGGAGCAGTCGGCCAAGGATACGTCGGCGGCGACCGAGCCCGATCCGGAAAAGCCGGTGACGTCCTCGGCGCGGTGAATTGTTCGCGCGTCGGCGCGACGGTGGAAGTATCATCCTGTCCTTTGGCGTGTGGGAGTCGGGCCGTGTTGATCCTTCGCCTCAAACGTTGCGAGCGAGCCCTGGCGGGCGGCCGGTTGGACGAGGCCGCTCGCCTGATCCGGTCAGCCGGCGCGACCGCTCATCGGCGCGGGCAGGAGTTGCTGGATCAGCTCGTGGCTGCCCTGGTCGAGCGCGGGCGACAGCACTTGGGCGACGGGCGGCTTGGGCCGGCGGAAGCCGATTGCCAGGAGGCCGCCCACTTGGCTGGGAACACGCCAGAGATCGCCCAGCTTCGCATGGCAATTGAGGATGCAAGTGACGAGCGGCGCAGGGGTTGTGATCAGCGGCGGGAGACAAGGGCCGCCGTGCAGCAACTCGTGCGGCAGGGGGAGTTCACGCTCGCCGGGGAGGCCGCCGGGAACGATCCGGCGGCGGTGGCGCAGATCGAGGTGCGGCGAGCGTCGCTGGAGCGAGTGATCGCGGATGTAAACAGCGCGATGGGGCGGGATGATTGGGAAGGGGCGTTGCAGCACCTCCTGGCCGCAGGCGATTCGCCGCGGCTGGCCCGGCAGAAGCGGCAGGTCGGGGCGCGCGTGGCTGAGGAGGTCAGGCGGCAGATCGAGTTGGGTCGGCTCGATGCGGCGGTCGCGATTCAGCAACGGGCGTCATCCCTTTCGCCGGTTTGCGGTGAGTTGGACGACGTGCGGCGGCAGATCGAGCAGTTCCGGTCGGCGGGGGAATTCGTGCGCTCGGGGCGGTATCGCGAGGCGCTGGATGTCCTGGAACGGCTGGCGCCCTCGTGGCGGAAGGCGGCGTGGCTGGCGTCGGCGATGATCGAGTTGCAGCGGGCGTGCGAAGGGGTAGAGGCGCTGCGGCGCGGGCCGCTCGCCCTGTTTGAAGTGGCGGATATGACGGTGGCGCATCCGGCGAGGCCGATCTCGCTGGCGACCGTCGCGTATGGGGAACCCGTGCCGGCGATATTTCCAAAGAGTCCGCAGTCACCCCGACCGTCGGCGCGGCGATTCTTGTTGCACGTGGACGGGGCGGGAAGTTTCGTCGTGTTGCAGGGGGATCGGATCGAGGTCGGGCCGATCAGCGGGTCGAAACCTCCGGACCTGCCGCTGATCACGACGGCGGGCGCGCCGTCGCTGACGCTCTCGCGCGCGGAGGAGGATTACTTCCTGAGCGCCAGCGCGCCGGTGGCGGTGAACGATCGGGCGATGGCGGCGAAACTGCTGGCGAGCGGCGACCGGATCTCGATCGGGCCGCGGTGTCGGGTGACGTTCCGGCGTCCCAACGCGGCGAGCGCGACGGCGGTGCTGGAGGTTGGCGGCGCGCGGCTGCCGTGGGGCAGTGTGCGCGAGGTGCTCCTGATGGATCGGGAGATCGTGCTGGGGGCTTCGACGGCGGCGCACGTGCGGGTGCGCGAGTGTCCGGCTCCGGTGATCCTCCAGGCGAGTTCGGACGGCGGATTGTTGTGCCGGGCGGACGAGACGGTGGTCGTGGACGGCGTCGCGTGCGGCAGGACGGCGAAGGTGAACGAGGGCGGCCGGGTCGTGGTCGGGCCGCTGAGCTTCGTGATTTGCAGGGAATAGGCAGGAGCTGAACATGACCGGTGCGATTCCCGATGGTGGCGGCGCGGCGGCGGCGGCGGCGGCTGGGATGCGGGGCTACCGCTACAAGCATGGCGACCGCCCGCTCGACGGTTACACGATCCAGCGCGCCGCGGGGCGCGGGGGGTTCGGCGAGGTCTATTACGCCGTCAGCGACGGCGGGCGCGAGGTCGCGCTCAAGATCGTGCAGGCATACGAGCAGGTCGAGCTGCGCGGCATCAGCCAGTGCATGAACCTCAAGAGCCCGCACCTGGTGAGCGTGTTCGACGTGCGCTACGCGGACGACGGACAGCCGGTCGTGATCATGGAGTACGTCGCCGGGCCGTCGCTGCGCGAGATCCTGGACGAATCGCCGTCGGGCCTGGGGACGCAGAAGGCGGCGTTTTTCCTCCGCGAGATCGGCAAGGGACTGACGTACCTGCACGACTGCGGGATCGTTCACCGGGACCTGAAGCCGGCGAACATTTTTTACGAGAACGGTTACGTCAAGATCGGCGATTATGGCCTGAGCAAGATGATCAGCGCCAGTCACCGCAGCGGCCAGACGGTGACGGTGGGGACGCTGCATTACATGGCGCCGGAGGTCGGGGCGGGTCGGTACGACCGCGGGATCGACATTTACGCGCTGGGGGCGCTGCTGTTCGAGATGATCACGGGTCAGCCGCCGTTCTTCGGGATGAGCCCTGCGGAAGTGCTGATGAAGCACGTGAGCGCGCAGGTGGATGTGAGCAACGTGGAGGAGCCGTTCGCGAGCGTGATCCGCAAGGCGCTGGCGAAGGATCCGGCGCAGCGGTACCAGACGGTTCAGGAGATGATCGAGGCGGTGTTCGGGAGCCAGCACGTGCAGCAGAGCGTGTCGTGCTTCTCGCCGGACAGCTTGACGCTGGTGGCGGGACGGGTTGCCGGACACGCGGGCATTCGCCCGGGAGGTCCTGCGGTGCCGCGGTCGCTGTCTTCGCGGGCGTATGAGGTGGGCGGGCGCGGCGGCGACGAGAAGGATTGGGGAGCGGGCGTGGTGGATCGGGTCAGCGGGCGTGCGCGACGAGCTGCCCGGCGGTTTGCCTCGCTGGGGCATCGCCTGGCGAACCGTGCGGCGAGGTTGGCGGGTCGGGGCGGGGCCGGTGCAGGCCTCGGCGGGATGCAGACGCTGCCTTACCCGGCGCCGCAGGTCGAACCGGTGCCCGGGCCGGTCTTGGCGGTCGATGAACTGTCGCGGTGGCATCGCGTGCTGCTGATGGGGATCGCGACGGTGGCATTGGGGGTCGCCGCGGGTGCGTTCGCCGACGGGCACAACCCCCCGATTTCGGCGTGGTTCACGATGCTGGGGATCCTGGGGGCGACGCTGTCGATTACCTGGGCGTCGCGGCACGTGCTGCCGGCGCTGCGCGGGGAGTCGTGGTTCATGCGGCACCTGGCGGCGGGGGGATTGGCGGGGGCGGCGGTGATCGCGGTGGCGCTGCCGGCGTGGGTGCCGGCGCTGAGCCCGCATATTGGGCGGCGGTCGTTCCACGTGGGCGAGACGCTGGCGTCGATCTGCCTGGCGCTACTGGTGGTGGATTGGTCGAAGCGGACGCGTGCGACGCGGCGGGAGCGGGTGTCGCTGGGCGACCTGATCTCGGCGGGGATCGCGGCCGTGGTGGTGGGCATGGCGATGGACGCGGCGGTGGAGGTGGTGATCGGAGTGATGTGCGGGACGTCGCTGGGGGTTCAGATCCTGTCGGCGTGGACGCCGCGCGTGCGGCGCGACGTACAAGGCGCAGCGGTGAAGAGTCAGTTTGACGATATCCGGAAGACCCTCACCCTGCCCGCTCGCGGGCAGTCGCCGGATCCGCTCGCTTCTCCCGGAGTACCGGGAGAGGGTGCTGAAACCGCCTCGGTCGCGACGCCGCTGGGCGGCGGTCGCCACGTGGACATGGCGACGATTTACTCGGTGGCGCGGCGGTCGGTGGTGGCGGGGAAGACGGTGGTGCTCTGGCCGTTCCGGCTGGTGTTCAAGATTCTGGCCGGGGTGCTGCTGCTGGCGTCGCTGCTGCTGGCGGTGGCGGTGGCGTTCGACGTGCCGGGGCTACTCGCGTCGGGGCGGATTGATCCGAGGCTGCCGGAGCACATTCGACAAGGAATGGGGATCGAGAATTGGGCGCTGGCGATGCGGTCGATAGGCCTGGTGGGGTTGTTCCTGCTGGGGAGTTTGGCGGTGACGCTTCTGATGTGGTTCCGGCGGCCGCAGGGTGGGGTTCACATGCTGCGGGTGGTGGCGGGTGCGGCGATGCTGATCTGGGCGCCGTTCATCCTGGCGTCGTACGGGATCGACTGGACGGTGACCGAGGTGCATCTGCGGCCCATCGGTCGGGATTTCTGGCAGCCGTTCGTCCAACAGGTGACGCCGCACCTCCTGATCCGCGCGGCGGTGGTGCAGGTGGCGGGGATCCTGCTGCTGTTGTGGCCGGCGCGGCAGGCGCGGCGGCATGAGGTTGCGTCGAAGCAGGTCAACGGAACTCAAGAAGCACCGGCGGCGACGACTTAATCGCGGTCTGGAGGCGATCGACATGAATGCATATCGACTCCGCAGCCCTTGCGTCCTCTGGGCGCTGATGATTGTCGGCCTGGCGGGTGCCGCGCGCGGCGGTGAGCCGGCGGCGACGTGCCCATCATGCGAGGTGGAGAAGACGTGGGTGACGGATTTCCCGACGTTCGCGAATGCCAACGGGACCCGGCAATGGATCGTCGGGCGAACGACGACGGTCTGCCTGAACGAAGGCGAGGCGATGGAGCGCGCGCGGCACACTACCCGGCAGTTATTGGTGGATTTCCTGCGGCCGCAGTTGGGCCAGTTCGGGCCGGACGACGAAGCGTGGCTTAAGCAGAGGCTGACGCGAGAGTTGACGACGGGGCGGCTGGTGAAGGACCGGTCGGTGTCGCACGTGAAGCGGCCTTACGGGGAGGTGTGGAGCGCGGCGATCCTGGTGGACGCGTCGAGCGATCGGCTGGCGACGGTCGCGCGCGAGCACCGGATCTGGCGGCAGAGTCGCGATACGACCGTGCGGCGGACCGGCGCGTCGATCTTCGGGTTGTCGGTGGTGATCCTGCTGGTCTACGCGGTGCTGAACTTCCTGACCAAGGGTTATTTCCGCGGGCGCTTGCGCGCGATGGCGGGATTCGCCCTGTGCGGCGGGACGATGGTCTTGATCTGGCTGATGAAGGCGGCAGGATAGGGTGCGCATGAGCGGCAGCGGCGGGTTGAGCGATGCGGACCGGTACCTGCTGGAGCGCGTCCGCCGGCAGGACGGCGAGGCGTGGTCGCAGCTCGTGGGCAGGTACCAGGGGCGGCTGCTGGCGTTCGCGCGGGGGCGGCACGTGAAGGAGGCGGACGCGGAAGATTTCGTGCAGGACACGTTCCTCAAGTTCCTGCGCGGGGTGGAGCAATTCCGCGGCGAGGCGAGCATCGAGACGTTTTTGTTCCTCCTGCTGCGGCGGCGGATCGCCGATTCGCTGCGCGGGCGGCGGGTGCCGGCGTGTGGGGCGAGCGACCCGGACACGGTAATCGAGGACGGCGGCGCGCCCGCCGACGACAGCGCCAGCTTTTACGCCCGCCGGGACGAGCGGCTATCCCAGGAGCGCGCGGCGCTGGCGAAGGCGATCATGGGGCTGGTTGAAGGCCTGCGCGAGGAACGCAACTTCCGCGACCTGCAACTGGCGGAGATGCTCTTCTACGCGCAGATGCGCAACAACGCGATCGGGCATGTCATGGGGCTGGATGAGAAGTACGTCGGCCTCCTGAAGCACCGGTGGATCAAGCAGCTTCGGGGGCAGATCGAACGGGTGCTCAAGCCTGTTTCCGGGACGGCTGTCGAAACGGAGACGCGCCAGGAATCGATCTTGAGCGAGATCTGGGAGGAGCACCGCCCGAGTTGTCCCAAGCGCACCACGCTGGGCGGCTACGTCCTGGGCACGCTCGACGAGCCGTGGCGGCAGTACGTTCAGTTTCACCTCGAACGACTGGGGTGCCGGTTCTGCGCGGCGAACCTGGACGACCTGCGGCGCGAGACGGCGGACGAGAGTCACAGGCTGCGCGAGCGGGTGATGCAATCGACCGTAGGGTTCTTCCGCAGGCCATAGTCGGGGTCGATCGAGAGCGACCGGCATATCTCCCGCAACTTACAGCCTTCGGACGATAAATTGGGGCACTTCAATTTAAACTGCATGGCCCTGATCAGGCGGGGTAGTTTTTAGTTGAACTACCTATCTGTCAAGGATAGATTGCCAACCGTTCCGTTCGTTTGCAAACGATGCCTCTCGGCACCAGTTGACGACGAAAGGAAGTAGGTTTGCCACGGCGCGGGTGGACGCCGAATCGACTCACGCCGTGGGTGGGTGTCATTTGCTCCTCCGGCAGATCTGGAGTGACGTCATTTCAGGGCGACTTCCGGGGTTTGCGATTCCGTGCGCATGAAGGGTGGGGACCAAGGACGTACGGCGCATGCGGTGTCGCGACAGGGCAACCCAGGGCAAATTCACATCCGAGGCAAGCTTCGACACCGGGGATACCTCCGCGCATGACGCATCGTTTGGCGTCCGGCGACGCGCGCGGCGCAGTTTGACACCCGGTTTGGGGCGACACGGTTTCTGACCACGAAGGAGTACGTATGTTCGCGCGCGGCGGTCGGGGGCGGCGGCGGATCAACCAGGGTCGGCAGCGGCCGAGAACGCCGGACGCGCCCTGGGAACACCTCAACGTCGATCGGATATTGGCCTACCGCTGCGCGGACGCCGTCGAATCCCTCGAACAGCGTTTCCTCCTCAGCGGCGCGCACGATGCGGCGCTGGTTGCCGCCGTGCAGTCGGCGCTCTCGACGAGCAACTCCACCGGGTTCTCGGCGTGGAGTCACAAGCTGACCGGCGCAGCCGCCCTGGGCAAGCAACTCCCCGTCGTCGGCACGGCGTTCGGCAGCGGCTACGACCCGCAGTCTGAGCTGAATTCGCTGCTCTCCCGCCTGAGCGGCAGCTACACGACGCTGGCGCAGTTGTCGTCGGCGCTCGAGGGCACCGCGGGCCTGGGCGACGGCGTGCAGGTCGTCGCGACGCACGATAATCCGGATGACCTCCAGTTTGACCTGAAGTTCAACAAGTCCACGAGCGTGGTCGTGCCGGTGGCGGCCAACTACGGCGGCGTGAACCTGGACCTGGGCGGGAGCGTCACCCTGGCGACGACCCTCGACTTCACGCTGACGCTCGGCGCGTACTGGGACGGCAGCCAGGCGCAGTTTTACGTCGCGAACAGCGGCGACCAGTTGAACGTGTCGGCCGGCGTGTCGGCGGCGAGTCTCAATGCGACGGCGCATCTCGGTTTCGTGCAGGTCAATGCCAGCGGCGGGTCGGTGACGTTCTCGCCCGCGTTCGCGATGACGCTCAATGATCCGGGCGCGGCGGGGGGCGCGGGGCGGATTACGCTGGGCGAGCTGAACGGGACCACGCTCTCGTCCCTGGTGAACACGAACGTGACCGGCCCGGCGGCCAGCGTATCCGCAAACATCACCAGCTCGCTGATCCCGGCGAGCAAGAGCCTGTCGTTCTCCTGGTCCAACATCTCCGACACCAACAGCGCGACGACGAACCTGAACACCGACCCGCTGATGTCGGCATACAAGGGGCTGAGCCAGTTGAGCGGGGCGAGCGTCAAATCCGCGATCCAATCGTTTACCGCGTGGACGGCGAACATCGTCACCAGCCCGCAACTGCTCGCCAGCGGCCTGCCGATCTTCCACGACCGCATCGGGGAATTGGCGAACCTTTCGACGATCCTGAAGAACCGCCTGGTGGACCAGGTCGGCACGTTCACGGATGTGGACCAGGTACGCGCCAAGTATGCCTCGGAAAGCGACCTGGGGAGCGTGACCACGACGCTGGTGGGCAATGAGCTGCGCTTCTCGGTCGGCGTGCACCCGACCGTCAACGGGTCGCTGCCGATCGATACGGAGCTGGGGTCGGCGCTGCACATCCTGGTCGATGCGCCGCCGGTGTCGGCGAGCGCGACGATCAACGGCACGCTGAACTTCGGTTTCGACCTTACGACGGGCGGATTTTTCCTGAACGACAGCAGCGGGGGGACATCGCTGACCGTGGGCGCGGCGATGAACGCGACGAACATCAACGCGACCGGCGGGGCGGGGTTCGCGGCGATCACGGTGACGGGCGGGTCGGCGGCGGCGAGCGCCAATATCGCGCTGAGCCTGACCGCGCCTTCCGCGGGACATCTGACGGCCGCGGATTTTGCCGGCGGGACGACCAACATCAATCAGCTCGTCGGAGCGACCGTCTCCGGGTCGGCATCGGTCAGCCTGCCCATCTCGTCGCCGCTCCTGGGCATCGGGTCCAAGACGTTCACGGCGACCTGGCCGGACTTTACTTCGCCGGCGAGCGCGACGACCAACGCGTCGGATTTCCTCAATTTCCAGAACTACGAGAACATCCAGCCGCAGCAGTTCAGCCAGGGGCTGGATCGGATCCTGGATCTCCTGACCAGCGAGGCGGCGAGCAGCGCGCTATTCAACAAGAAGCTGCCGCTGGTGAACCAGTCGGCCGCGGACCTGGTCAACATCAACCAGTTCCTGCACAACGTGCTGACGCAGTACACCGATGCGGTCGTGGACGCCGACGGCAATACGACGATGCCGTTCCACGACAGCACGACCCTGCTGAACCTGTTGAAGAACCTGCCGGGCGTGGGGCCCAGCGGCGTGACCGCGCAGGCGACGGCCAACGACATCCGCTACACGCTGCACAAAACCGACACGATCAACAAATTCGTGCCGTTCAGCCTGGGCATCGGCTCCCAGGTGGCGCTGGACGTGTCCGGGACGATCAACGCGACGCTTTCGACCACCGAGGACATCACCTTCGGCGTCGATACCAGTGGTCACTTCTTCATCGTCGATCCGGGTTCCACGCCGATCTTCAAGGCCAACCTGGCGGTCACGACCAATCTCAACGCCAGCACGTCGTTGGGATTCCTGGGCGTGAGCGTGACGGGCGGCAAGGCGACGATGGGTGGGAGCGTGTCGCTGAACCTGCACGACCCTGCGACCGATTCGCCCGCGACGCCGGGGATCATCAGTTGGAGCGAGCTGGCGGGGAACAACATCGGGGTGATCGCGTCGGCGTCGGTGGCGGGGTCGGCGAGCGTCTCGCTGCCCCTGAGCACCACCCTCTTTCCCGATACCGCGACGCTGACGGCGAACTGGGGGGATATCACAAATCCCGCGACGTTTACGGTAAATACTGCAGCGATCCAGAAGTTTTACAACTTTAACAACATTGGCGCGGGCGACGTTTTGTCGGGGTTGCAGCAGTTGCCGGCGATGCTGGCGCACCTGGCGGATTCGGGGGCGTTTGGCAAGAACCTGCAGTTCATCGGGTCGTCGCTGGCCAACGCCGTGGGGCTGGGGAATCGTTTCCAGAATGTCGTCAACGCGCTGGGGTCGTTCACGACGATCCAACAGCTCGCCTCGGCACTGCAGGCGCAGCTCGGCGGGGCGGCGAACGCGGTCGTTACGGTTACGCCCAGCGACCTGGAGATCACGCTCGCGGTCAACCAGTCCATGGCGGGGCAGGCGGCGCAGTTCAACATCAACAAGACGCTCTCGGGCACCTCGATCGGATTCCAGGCCAACGGCAGCCTCAGTTACAGCGGTAACGCCAAGGCGGGGATTCAGCTTGGGCTGGCGTACGGGTCGGTCGCCCAGGCGACGGACCGGTTCTACATCATCACGGGCGCGAACAGCCAGGCGTCGGCGAGCTTCGGCGTGACCGGCAACATCAACACCAGCGCGAATCTCGGTTTCACGTCGGTGGGCGTCAACGGCACGGCGGCGGTCAGCGCGTCGCTCAGCAATTCCAATCCCGCGTCGGTCACGCTGCCGCTGGTGGATGGCTACAACAACGACGGGAAGATCACGCTTACGGAGCTCTTGTCCAACCCTGCCCTGGCGATTGGCACGCCGACGACCGCCGCTGCGGCGCAACTCGTCCTCAACGTCACCGGCCTGTCGGGCACCGGGCCCAACCCGACCCTCTCGATCACCTGGGGCGACATCACCGACCCCAGCACGATCAACGTCACCATTAGCCCGGACCTTCAGGCCGGCATCAATAACGCGATCGGCTTCAACACCGGCAGCATCCTTGCCGGCATCCAGCAGATCATCAACCTGATCAGCGCGTGGGGCGGTAATGCGCTGCTCAACACGAAGATCCCGCTGATCAACAAGACGGTCAAGCAGCTCTTCGATTTCGTGGGCAAGGCCACGAGCTTTTTCAACGCGGTTAAAAACGCGAACATCTCGACGCCTTCCGCGTTCGACTCGGCCGTCAACAACGCGATCGCCGCCGCCGGGCTCCCCGCCGGATCGGTGTCCCTCACCCCGCAGGGCGACAACAACCCGGGCAGCGGCAATTTCCACTACCTGCTCGACTTCCATTACGCGCTCTTCGATCCCGGCACCACGCCCTTCGACTTCGGCTCCAGCCTCTTCTCCCTGGCCATCACCCTCCAGCCCAAGATCGACTTCAACGCCAAGATCGAGTTCGGCATCAACAAGACCGATGGCTTCTACATCGTCGATCGCAGCAACGCCTCCAATCCCGAGGTCACGCTCAAGGCGGGCGTCACCGCCAACTTCGACAAGGTCGGCGGGCAGTTCGGACCGCTCAACTACGGCGTGGCCAGCGGCTCGGCCAACATCAACTTCAACCTGGGCATCGACCTGAAGGACCCCAAGAGCGCCGACGGCAGCGGCGGCAAGATCGGGGGGTCGGAACTGGTGAGCAACCTGGGCACCGTCCTCAACCCCGTCGCCAGCGGCGGGGCGAACATCCACCTGCCCATCGGCCTGCACCTGGGCCAAGGGGGCCCGGGCGTCGCCACCACCTTCGACGCCCACTGGGACCCGGCGGACCCGGCCAACATTCACTTCGGCGCCAGCGGCAACTCGACCGACCCGGCCGACGGCTTCGGCCCGGTCAATTTCGAGATGGGCGACTTCATCCGCGGCATCATCGGCCCGGTCATCCACAACATCCAGCAGTACAACCCGCTGCCCAAGGACCTGGTCGACTTCATGAACAAGAAGTTGCCGGTCTTCAACGAGACGCCGGCCGAGCTTCTGGGCGACCTTTCGGGTCACAAGGAGATCGGGCTGCTGTTCAAGATCGCGGACGTGATCAACCAGCTCGGCGGCCTGGCGCAGGGCGGCACGCTGAACCTGAGCCCCTATTTCAGCGGCGAGTCGAACAACGGAACCACCGGTTCGTCCACGGGCGGCATCACGGGTCCGTTCAGCGATTTCCTCAATACGCTCAAGGACAACTACGACATCCTGTTGCCGGTCCTTGAGAACCCCGCCCAGTCGATCATCAGCATCCTCCTGGGCAAGGACGTGACGCTGGTCGAGTTCAACCCCGGCCGGCTCGACGTGCCGTACGATTTCCCCGGGATATCGGTCAACGTCCCGCTCTTCAGCATCGGCATCGCGGACGTCGAGGCGGCGTTCCGCCTCTCGGGCGGCCTGGATTTCTACGCCAACGTGGACATCGGCCTTTCCTCGCGCGGGCTGACGGGTCATAACATCGACCAGACCCCCAACCTCCTTGACGGCTTCTTCATCGGCGACACCAAGCCCGGTGCGCCCAACGGGCAGGACGCCTTCGAGGTCGGCCTCCAGGCTCACCTGCGCATCGACCTGGGCGGTACGGTGCGCATCCTGGGCATCAACGCCGCGACCATCACCGGTTATATTCAGGGCAACCTGGACCTGGGCCTGGACCTGGCGGACATCGCCTACAAGCCCAACAACTCGCTGATCCCCGACCACCGCGTCGGCCGCACCGACGTCGGCGGCGACAACAAGGTTTACCTCGACGAGATCAGTTGGCTGGCGTCCAACTACGGCATCCCGTGCACGCTTACCCCCGGCGGGCAGTTCTCGATCACCGGCGGCGCGCACGTCGAAGCCCTGTGCGGCTTCTGGGGATGCCTCTACTCCGAGGATTTCCCGCTGGGCACCCAGGTCCTGCTCAACTGGGACCTGCCCTGCGATCCGCTCCCCGAAGAACCGCTCGCCGACATCATCGGCAACGCCCTGGTCATGCGCAACGACAGCAGCACCCAGGGCAAGCAGATCAACGTCAACATCATCCGCGACGACAACAACCAGCCCTACGCGGTGCAGCTCCGCAAGGACGATGACAGCGGCACTCAGCGCCAGACCTTCACCTTCGCCCAGCTCAGCGCCGCCGGCGTCAACACGATCGTGGTCAACGGCACCGAGGGGCCGGACATCATCAACCTCGACCCCAACCTCACCAAGTTCTACAACTTCCAATTCGTCACCATCAACGGCTTTGGCGGCAAGGACCGCATCGACACGGGCCTGATCGACCCGGCCACCAGTCACCTCCTGGCGACGACGATCAGCGCCGGCGACGGCAACGATACCGTCATCGGCACCTTCGCCAACGACCTGATCACCGGCGGCGCGGGTGATGACCAGCTCAACGCCGGCGACGGCAACGACACGGCTGACGGCGGCGACGGCAACGACCACGTCTTCGGCGGCAAGGGCGACGACTCGCTCACCGGCGGCGACGGCGCGGACTTCATCGACGGCGCGGACGGCAACAACACGATCGGCGGCGGCGCGGGCGACGATTCGATCGGCGCGGGCGTCGGCGACGACCTGATCACCGGCGGCGACGGCAACGACGTCATCATCGCCGGCGACGGCAACAACACGATCGGCGGGGACCTGGGCAACGACACGATCGCCGCCGGCATCGGCAACGACTGCATTACCGGCGGGGGCGGGGACGACTCGATCAGCGGCGACGCCGGAAACGACACCGTGGACGCCGGCGCGGGAAACGATTACGTCGAATCGGGCCTGGGCGACGACCTGCTCTTCGGCGGAAGCGAGAACGACCGACTCTACAGCGGCGAGGGGAACGACGTCGTCCACGCCGGCTCGGGTACCGACTTCGTCGATGCCGCCGCAGGCAACGACCTGGTTTTCGGCGACACCGGCGACAAGACGATCTACGGGCGTACGGGCAACGACACGATCTACGGCGGCGCCGGCAACAACTTTATCGACGCGGGCACCGGCAACGACTACGTCGTCGCCAGCACCGGCTCGAACACCGTCTTCGGCCAGGCCGGCGACGACTTCATCAACGCCGCCGGCACCGTCTCGGGCACCATGGACGGCGGCGACGGCAATGACCTGCTCGTCCAGGCCGCCGACCGCGACCAGACCCTTTCCAACACCAAGCTCTCCAGCTCTGCCGGCGACATTGCGCTGGCGGGCCTGGAGCGCATCCAGCTCACCGGCGGCGCCGGCAGCAACCGCTTCGACGTCTCCGGTTTCAACGTCGCGCCGGGCATTTCCCCAGTCACGCTGATCGGCGGCGGCGGCATCGACACCGTCGTCGATTCCGCGAACACCGATTACCTGCTCAACGACACCAGCCTCATCCGCGCCTCCGGCACCCGCTTCGTCCTGGTCGGGATCACCCGCGCGAGCCTGACCGGCGGCAGCGGCGACAACGCCTTCGACGTCTCCGGATTCAACGGAACCGCCACGCTGACCGGTGGCGGCGGGACCGACAAGGTCATCGACTCGGGCGACAGCGACTTCTTCCTGGCCAACACCTCCCTCATGCGCTCCAGCGGGGGTACTTTCACCCTCGCCGGCATCGCCCGCGCCCTACTCATCGGCGGGCCCAGCGCCAACAACCTCTACGCGCTGGCCTACAACGGCAACGTGACGATGCTGGGGCAGGGGGGCAACGACACGTTGGGCGGCGGATTCGGCGACGACTCCCTCGACGGCGGAACCGGCTCCGATAGTATCCTGGGCGGGGACGGCAAGGACGCGATCGTCGGTGGCGGCGCGGCCGGTGGGGGCGACACCATCGACGGCGGCGCCGGTGACGACCTGCTCATCGGCTCCGACGACGGCGCCGACTCGATCCTCGGCAGCGGGGGCAACGACCAGATCTACGGCCTGGGCGGCAACGACACCTTCACCGGCAGCTTCGGAAACGATTCCATCGACGGCGGCGCCGGCAACGACCTGATCTCCGGCGACGCCGGCGCGGACCTGCTCGTCGGCGGACCGGGCAACGATACCCTTTACGGTCAGAACGCCTCCGCATCCGGCGACGACAACGCCGTGGACACCCTCTACGGGGACCTCGGCACCAACGGCAACGAACCCGGACAGTTCGGCGACGATGTCCTCTTCGGCCAGGGCGGCAACGACCTGCTCTTCGGCGAAGGCGGCACCAACACGATCAACCCCGGCGGCGGCAGCAGCAATTATGTAGACCCGGGCAACGGCGGATCGACCGGCTCGACCCAGACGCCCGTCCCGCCACCCCTCCAGCCGACGGTAGTCCCAATTCCCGTTGGCACGCTGCCCAGCGGCGCGGATGGTGGCGGGCGATGGGGCTCATTGGCCGATGGCGCAGCCTCGTCGGGCGTCAGCAACACGGTCAACTCCGCAACCGATTCGGCCATCGCGACTTCCGCCGCGGGCACGCAGTACCTCGCCTGGGCCGACAACCGCAGCGGCAACTACGAGATCTACGTCGCCAAGCACACGGCCGGACAATGGTTAGAGCTCGCTGGCAGCGCGCACGGCGGCGGCATCAGTGGCACAGCAACCTCATCGCGCCGCCCCGCGATCACGATCGACGGCGCGGGCAACCCGATCGTTGCCTGGACTGAGCAGGTCGGCGGCAACACGGTCATTAAAGCCGCGCGCTACGACCCCACCGCCAACGGCGGCGCTGGCGGATGGGTCGCCCTGCCGAACGTAAGTAATGGAACGGCCGGGGATAACGCGCGAATCGTCAGCCTGCCCGCCGGGCCGGTGGTGGCATGGCTCGACAGTTCGAGCGGCCCGGCCAACGTCTACGCCGCCCAGTTTAACGGCACGTCCTGGATCCCCTTCGGGGCGGGAAGCAACACGGGCAATGGCGTTTCCGCCTCCGCCACGAGCGTCAGCGACATCGCCCTGACCACCGACGGAACCAAGGTCGCAGCCGGCTGGACAAAGATCGTTGGCGCCGTCAAGCAAGTGTTCGCCGCCCAGAACAGCGGCGGCACGTGGCAGAGCCTGGGCCAGATCAGCAACACCGCCGGCGACAGCCAAGCCCCGTCGCTGGCATATCTCAGCTCATCCCTCTTCGCCGCCTGGCAGGTGACGACCGCCAACGGCACCGAGATCTTCGCCGCCAAATACGACGGCATCGGCTGGGTGTCGGCGGGGACCGGATCGAACTCCGGCGCGGGCGTATCGAACACCCACGGTGGCTCAACCGCGCCTCGGCTGGCATCCGGCGGTGGCCAGATGTACTTGGTGTGGGTCAACGACCGCACGATCAGCATCACCGGCAACACGATCGCCCTTTACGCCCGGCGGTGGAATGGCACGAGCTTCGCCGAGCAGGTGCCGGGAGACGCCTCGGGCAAGGGGATCAACCCGGCGACCTACAGCCCCGCGGCCCCGACGCTGGCGGTGGATTCCAGTGGCAAGCCGTTCATCGCGTTCGCTGACACGGCGGCGGGGCAGACGAACGTTTATGGTCGCGGCGACACAGGGGTGACGGGCACGGTCTATTACGTGAACGACGGATCGACGACCGAGGACGGCCTGACGACGGTCGCAGGGGCGGCCGGCAACAATGGCCTGACCCCCGCGACGCCGGCACTGTCAGTGGCGCAGATCCTGGCGGCGTACGCGCTCAACCCCGGCGACGTGATCGTCGTGGACACCGGCGATTACACGGCCGTGACGCTCAATCGCCCGGGCGTGTCGATCATCGGCGCGCCCAACGCGCAGGCACGGTTCAACGGCCTGGTGACGGTCTCCGGCGCCAACGGCGCGACCCTGCGCGGCCTGCAACTGCTGGGCGGCGTCAGCGTGACCGGCAGCAGCAACGTCGCGATCGACGCGAACGTGATCCGCGGCGCGGGCGTGACGATCAGCGGCGGCACGGGCAACCAGGTGACCGGCAACGCCATCCAGCCCTCGGGTGACGGCGTCACGCTGGCGGGCGGGACCGACGGCGCAGTGGTCAGTCACAACGACATCACCGGCGGCGGGACGGCCATCAAGATCACCGGCGCGACCAACGTCACGATCCGCGACAACCACGTGGCCGGCGCGGGCACGGGCCTGTCGCTGGGCGCGGTCAGCTCGGGCACGATCAGCGGCAATGACCTCTCCGCGGGCACCGGGATCAGCATCACCGCGGCATTCACAGGCTCGATCGATCACAACGAGATCCACGACGGCAGCACGGGCGTGGTGTACGGCGCGGCGGCGCCGCTGAACAACAACCGGATCCGCAACTTCACGACCGGCGTCAGCACGTCGGTCGCAGGTCCCAACGCGCTGGGATATCTCGCGAACAGCTCGAACAACCAGATCTTCGCCAACACGACCGGCGTGCAGATGAGCGGCGCGGCGGACCTGGTCGGCCAGCACGTCTACTCGAACACGACCGGCGTCGCGGGCACCGGCACGGTCGGCTCGACGGACTTTACCAACCCCAACCTGATCGAGCTCAACGGCACGGGCGTGAACGTCACCGGCACCGTGCAGTTCAACCGGATCGCGCGCAACAACGTCGGCATCGCGGCGACGTCGGGCCAGCAGATCGTCCACAACCTGGTCTACCGAAACACGACCGGCGTCGCGGTCGTCGGACGCACCGATGTGCGAATCGTGCAGAACACCTTCTACACGCCGGCCGGCGACAACGTGTCGGTCAGCGGCGGCTCGCAGCAGGTCGAGGTGCGGAACAACATCCTCTGGACCGAGAGCGGGTACGACCTGAACGTGGCCGACGACAGCCACGCCGGGTTCTTCAGCGATTTCAACGACCTGTACGCGACCGGCTCGGGCAAGCTCGTCCACTACTTCAAGGATTTCAGCGACGTCCTGGACTGGCAGGCGGACGTGAACCGCTTCGACCTGCACTCGATCGGCGCGACCGTGGTGAACCCGCGCTGGGCCGAGCCGCGGTTCGTGGACAAGGCGATCGACGACTACCGCGTGATCGACATCGTCGGCGGGCAACGCTCGAGCAGCCCGACCATCGACAGCGCCGACCAGGCGGTGGACGTGGGCGTCACGCTGAGCCGCACGAACCTCCTGACCAATCCCGGCTTCGAGGCCGGGGCGACCGGCTGGAGCCTCAACGGCGGGGCGACCGTGGGGACGGCGTCTCCGCCGCCCTGGGACGGGACCAAACACTTCGCCACGGGCGGGTCGGTCACGGGCTTTGCGCAGCAGACGATCGACCTGCAGGCGGCCGGGTTCAACCTCGGCACGATCCAGAACAACGTGGTCGT
>DATBFY010000485.1:0-2036 GCA_036558265.1 Tepidisphaeraceae bacterium
CTCCGACGCCCCGGACCACCAGATCGCCGTCTTCAACTTCGACGGCTTCGACGTCTCCTGGGAGCACCGCCAGTTCGGCGGCAACTTCAACGAGAAGACCCACCCGCAGCAACCCGTTGGCTGCTACTTCTATGGCACCAAGGGCGTTTTCCACCAGGGCTGGCTCGACGGCTGGACCTTCTATCCCAGCGACGGCAGCTCGCCCGTCCACCAGGAGGCGCAGCTCCACGAGCCCGACCAGCAGAACATCAAGGAGCTCTGGGCCAACTTCATCGACTCGATCAAGAACAACAAGATCCCCATCGCCGACATCGAGCGCGGGCACCGCTCGACCACGTGCGCGCTGTTGGGCATGCTCAGCCTGAAGCTGGGCCGCAGCATCGACTGGGACGCAGAGCGGCAGACGATTCCGAACGACGCCGAGGCGCGCAAGCTCCTGGCGCGCGAGTACCGCGGTCCGTGGAAATACCCGACGGCGTAACCTTCATGCGTGCGGCGCAACTGCCGTCCACCGACGGCCTCAGGCCGTCATCCTGAGCGCAGCGAGGGATTTGGCCGCGAGCGAGAGTTGACCTCCATTCGGGGCAAGATCCTTCGGTCGTTTGAAACTCCCTCAGGATGACCAGTGGCGCGCTGGCGCATCCGGGTGCCATGTCCTCGCCCGCGCGCATGCGCAATGACGTCGGCCAAGGGGAACCGCGCCGCCAGCGGCCCGTGACGGCATGGCACCCTCTGGGACGCGCGGTATCCCGGAATCTCGCCGTTTCGTTGAAACGAAAAACGGGCCCGGCATGCAAACATCACCATGCCGGGCCCGGCCATTCGCAATTCGCTATCCCGCCCTAATCTCGTCGCCGCCGTCGCGGGAGCAACATCGTACCGATCGCGCTCAGCAGTGCCAGCGATCCCGGTTCCGGCACGGCTGAAAATGCCCGCGCCAGGTCCGCTTCGAACGCCGCGCTGGCGCCGGGCACGCCGTCGGGCGGCAGCGCGACGTTGTAGTTCTGCGCTAATTTCACCAGGTCGTTGAAATCGACATTTCCGTCGTAGGTAAAATCCCCCTGGTTCCAGTCGCGGCTGCCGTCGGCAATGTCGTAGTTCTGTGCCAGCTTCACCAGGTCATTGAAATCGACCGCCCCGTCCAGCGTCGCATCGCCCGCCAGCGTGAACCGCACCACCACCGAGCTCTTATCCACGCTCGCCCCCATGAACGTGTCGGTCGTCGCCCCGTTGGCGAATGGCAGCACTTCGGTTGCGAGGGCGTAGCCTACCGACTTGCTTGAGTCCGCCGCAGCCCCGGATGAGACGATCCCGGCACCGCTCCACACCGCCGCGCCCCCGCCTGCCCCGTTGTAGCCCGAGGCGATGTAACCTCTCACGGTCGCCAGGGATGCCGCGTCGCCACCCGTGGGGTGGTCGACCACCAGGCCGCCGGTCCCCACGTCCACCCGGCCCGTGTTCGTACCGCCGGTCTGGATGGTCAGCGGTGCGGGATTGAGGTTGTCACCCACGATCAACACGCTGGCCGGCGCGCCGCTCACGTCGCCGCGCGTCACGGAAACCACGCCACCGTTGTTCACGGTCAGCGTCTTGACCGTCTGCGTCGCCGCCGCCTCGAACGTCGCCACCGAGGTACCGCTCGAACCGACCGTCACGATCGCGTCGCTTCCGAGCGACCCGCTCACGCGAAGCGTGCCCCCCATCACGTCCACCTGCGCGAACTGGTTCGCCGACGCCAGCACCATCGTCCCCGCGCCCGACTTGGCCAGGTTCCCGCCGATCGGCCCGCCGGTGAACGTATAGGTCTTGGCCGCATTGGTAACGGACATCGTGCCCGGGCTTACGCCGAAATCGTCCACGGTCACCGCGATGTCGTTGGGCGCATCGCCGAAGGTCACATTGTTCGTGTTCTCGAAGCTGGACGGTCGCGTCCCATCCAGCCACGGACGATTGCCCGGATCCGTGTCCCAAAGCCCCGTCGTGCGCGCCGGATTCCAGACCAGGTTCGGGATCCGCCGCGCATCAAGGCTCAAGTT
>DATBFY010000486.1:0-4031 GCA_036558265.1 Tepidisphaeraceae bacterium
CGGCGATCAAGTTCTTCCTGTATACGTTGGCCGGATCGATCGGGCTCTTGATCGTGCTGATCGGCACGTATCTGTATACGAAGGATCCGGTGAGCGGGAAGGGGAGCTTTGACCTGATTCAGTTGCCGGTGCTGGTGAAGGCGGCGCTGGCGCAGGCCAACGGCATGCCGATCGTTGCGGCGCGATGGTTCTTCGTGCTGTCGATGATCGCGTTTCTGATCAAGGTGCCGGCGGTGCCGTTCCACACGTGGCTGCCGGACGCACACGTGGAAGCCCCGACGCCCATCAGCATGATCCTGGCGGCACTGCTGCTGAAGATGGGGGGTTACGGGATCTTTCGCATCGCCTACCCGCTGTTTACGGACGCGGCGCGGGAGATGTGGATGGCCTTCGCGTTCGTGGGGGTGTTCTCGATCGTCTACGGCGCGCTGTGCGCCATGGCGCAGCGCGACTTCAAGCGTCTCGTGGCGTATTCGTCGGTCAGCCACATGGGGTTCGTCGTGCTGGGGGCGGCGGTGATGACGCGGACCGCGGCCAACGGCGCACTCTTCATGATGGTCGCGCACGGGATCACCAGCGCGATGCTGTTCTTCATCGTCGGCGTGATCTACGACCGGGCGCATCACCGCGAGTTGTCACGCTTCGGCGGGCTGGCGACGACCATGCCGCTCTACACGGGACTCTCGACCGTCGGGATGATGGCCAACTTGGGGCTGCCGGGCTTGTGCGGGTTCGTCGGCGAGATCCTGGTGCTGCTGGGGTCGTTCGAGGCGGCGCGGCCGGACGCGATCCTGGTTCGATCCGGATTTGCGACGCCGCACCAGGTGTACCCGCTGGCGATCCTGGCATGCAGCGGAGTGATCCTGTCGGCGGCGTATATGCTCTGGACGCTGCAACGGGTGTTCTTCGGCCCGCCGCGGGCGGAATTCCAGAACTTCCCGGAGGTGGATCCGCGGGAACAGGTGGTGCTCTGGCCGCTGGCGGTGATGGCGATCCTCCTGGGCGTGCTGCCCACGGTGTTCTTCTTCGCGTTTACGGAATCGACCGTTGATTCGTTGTTCAGGTTATTTGCACTGAAATGATCGATGTGGCATGGGCGCCTCGCCCATGTCAGACGGCATCACGGGCGCCGCCCGTGCCACGAGAGAAAGATCACGGGCGGGCCGCCCGTGCCACGAGGATGAATTCCCTTGCCGCAATAGGCCGACCGTATGTTCCCGGGTGGTCGGACCTTGCGCCATTCTCGGCCGAGTGCTGGCTGGTGGTCACGTTGGCGGCGGTGCTGATCGCGCCGTTCTTCGCCAGGCGGCGGAACCTGGCGACGTTCCTCGTGTCGCTCGCCGGGTTGACGGTGGCCCTCGTGTCGTTGTTGTGGGTCGGTGTCCCCTCATCGACGGCGGCTGCCGAACTGCCCCTGCGCGGCGTTTTGATCGCCGACCCGTTCGCCGTCCTCTGGAAGGCGATGCTGATCCTCTTCGTGATCGGGATCCTGTTCCTCTGGCGATCGGCTGCGTCGTTCGACATGCCCGAAGGGGACGGGCCCGAATTCTTCACGCTGCTGATCGGCGCGACGCTGGGCATGTGTTTGATGGCCGAAACGACCAACCTGCTCTTGATCGTTATGTCGGTCGAGCTGGCGTCGCTGCCCAGTTACGTGCTGTCAGGGTTCCGCAAGACCCGGCGGTTCGGCGCGGAGGCGTCGCTCAAGTATGTGCTGTTCGGCGCGGCGTGCAGCGCGATCATGATCTACGGCGTGTCGTTCCTGTACGGGCTTTACGGCACGCTCGATGTGGCGGTGATCGCGAGACAACTCGCCGGCGGCGGGACATCCGCATCGCCCGCAATGCTCACGATCGCGCTCTTTGGGCTGGTCGTCGGGATCGGGTTCAAGGTGTCGGCCGTGCCGTTCCACTTCTGGTGCCCGGACGTGTTCGAGGGGGCGAGCGTGGAGGTGTCGGCGTTTTTGTCCGTCGCGTCGAAGGGGGCGGGATTGGCGTTGCTGATCCGGCTGGTGATGACGCTCGCCGACGCGATGGGTTACGCCCATGCCCAGCCGCTGACCGCGCTGGCGTGGACGATCGGCCTGATCGGGGCGGTGAGCGCGACGGCGGGCAACACGGCGGCACTCGTGCAGGACAACGTCAAGCGCTTGCTCGCCTGGTCGTCGATCGCGCACGCAGGGTACATGCTATGCGCCGTGTCGTTGCTCTTCAACTTGAACGCCCGGCAGACCGATCCGGCGAGCGGCATCAGCGCGCCCGCGCAGGCGCTGCTCCTCTACCTGGCGGTTTACCTCTTCATGAACCTGGGCGCGTTCACCGTCGCCGCGATGGTCGAGCGGGCAACCGGCGGGGGGGAGGACCTTGCGGCATTCAACGGCCTGGTGAAGCGAAACCCGGTCCTGGCGCACTCGATGTTCGCGTGCATGATCAGCCTGATCGGCCTGCCGCCCTTCGCCGGTTTCATCGCCAAGTTGAACGTGATCCTGGTGCTGATGAACAACGGCGGCTGGTGGTGGTTCCTAATCGGCGTGATCGCCGTCAACTCGATCGTCAGCGCGTTTTACTATTTTCGCGTGCTCCGGGCGATCTACCTGGAGCCGTCGACCCAGCCCGCGTTTCTCGGCCACCCGCTGGGCATGGCGCTTTCAGCCACGACGGCGTTGGCGCTGGTGCTCATGCTGATCCTCGCCAGCCCCGTCAACACGCTGACGCGTCACTACAGCCGCCTGCAGTACGTCACCGGCGGCGGCGGCGGCGCAAAGTTGCATCCGACGACCCCGCAGACCGTCACCGCTTCAACGCAAGCTCCCTAACTCTTCACCTGCATCGCCAAAATCCGCGCGATCGCCTCGCAAATCTCCGTGCGGTGAACCCCGTTGAGTGCCAGCGCGAGCTGCGTTTCCATCAGCCCGTACGGGATGCCCGTGTCGTACCGCTGGCCCTGCGAGATCACCGCCCAGTACTTCTCGCAGTGCTGCCGAAGGTGTTCCTGGGCCGCCGTGAGCTGGATCTCCCCCTTCTCGCGAAGGTTGTTGGTCATCAGGTATTCCAGGCTATCGAAGATCCGCGGCGAAAACACGTGCATGCCGAAGTGCGACAGGTAATTGCCCGCCGGCAGGCCCGGCGTCACCAGCCGCTCGCGCGCGTCCTCGATCGTCGGCTTCTCGATGATCAGCTCGGCCTTGTAGATGCCCTTGGCCGGTTCGATCGGGTTTCCGCGGATCGTGCCGAAGAGGTGCAGCATGCGTTCGAGCGTCGGCTGCACGCCCGTCACCGCGTCGCACATGTACTGCTCGAAGACGCGGATCAGTTGCCGGGCGCAGCGGTCCTTCACGTCGGAGATGTAGACGTGGTCCCCCAGCAGCAGCAAAAACGGCTCATCCCCGACGAACGCCTTCGCCTGGTACACGGCATGGCCGAAGCCCTCGGGCGTGAGCTGCTCGGCAAACCGCAGGCGCTCGCCGAACGCGCCAAGCTTTTCCGATTCCAGGATCGCCCAGTCCTTCCCGCGAAAGCTCTTGACCATATCGTCGTCGAGGCGCTTGAAGTACTCGCGGTAGAGCGATTCCTCGCCCGGCGCGGTGACGATGCAGATCTCCTCGATGCCCGAGTCGATCGCCTCCTCCCCGATGATCTGGATGACCGGCTTGGTGAGACCGTCGCGATCGACCAGCGGGAACATCTCCTTCTGGACGGCGGTGGAGGCGGGATACTGCCGGGTGCCGCGCCCGGCGGCGGTGATGACGGCTTTGCGGACCTTGGCCAAGGGCAATCTCCTTGCTGTTGCTGTGATTGCGTTCCCCGAACAGCATAGGTAGGCCGGACCGGTCGGCAAGGTCTCTCCCGTACGCGCGGATGCGCTCATTCGACATTCGCACGCGGCCGCGCCATCAAGGCGATCGCCACGCCGATCAGAATTAACGCCAGCACCAACGCGCCGAACGGCACACGGTGCGGAATGTCGTAGTACCGATCGACGATGGGCCAGCGGCTCTGCCCCGCCAGGCCAGCCCGGACGATGCCGCGCGC
>DATBFY010000487.1:0-9727 GCA_036558265.1 Tepidisphaeraceae bacterium
CACCGCGTCACCAACCGCTGGGGTTACGTCCACGCGCCGACCCCCGAGAAGACCCTCGTCCAGCTTGAGGCAAAGCTGCCCAAGGCACACTGGATAGACATCAATCGCCTCCTCGTCCCCTTCGGCAAGCACATCTGCTCCGGCCGCATGCCCAGGTGCTCAACCTGCCCGGTCCTGGAGTATTGCAGGCAGGTCGGCGTGACGACCCATCGCTGAACGATAAAAGCGACGGCGGCGCCCGATTCACCGCCCGCTCAATGCGCCCCTCGGCTGAACTTTCCCGCCGTACACGACCCGCCAGCACGCCACGGCCACAACCGCGCCCAGGAATGGCGCGGTGACGTAGATCCACGCGTGCTTCAGTTGCAGGGCGACCACCGCGGGCGCGACCGAGCGCGCCGGGTTCATCGACGCGCCGCAGATCGGTCCCGCGAACATCGCCTCCAAACCTACCGTCGCCCCGATGGCGATCCCCGCCATCAATCCCTGTTCCTTCGAACCCGTCGCCACGCACAGGATCACGAACATCAGCAGCCCCGTCAGCACCGCCTCCAGGACGAACGACTGCCCGGGCGCTCCGGCGGGCAACGTCGCCCCCAGGCTCGCAACCGTGCCGAACATCCCGCGCATCAACGCGCTCGCCGCAAACGCCCCCGCCAGTTGACTGATCACGTACGGCGCCACGTGACGGCCACTCAGCCTGCGCGCGACGAAAAACCCGACCGTCACCGCGGGGTTCAGGTGCGCGCCCGACACCTCGCCCACCGCGTAGATCATCGCCAGCACGACCAGCCCGAACGTCAGCGCAACGCCAACGTGCGTGATCGCGCCGCCGCTCACCCGGTCGATCACGATCGCCCCCGTGCCCGCGAAGACCAGGGCGAACGTCCCGATCACCTCGGCCGCATACCTGCTCACGTTGCTGCTCATGTCCGTCCCCCCTACCGGCCCTGCTCGAGTGATCGTGGAAGCGATTCGACGAACGCGCGGATCTGGTCCCGCACCCGGCGGTAATGCCCCAGCGCCTCCTCTGCGCTCTTCGCCGATTTCGCCAGTCTCGGCGGGTCGTCGAAGCCGACGTGTACGACCCGCGTCGCGCCGGGGAAGATCGGGCACGTCTCGTGGGCGTGGTCGCAGACGGTCACGACGTAATCGAGCGCGACCGACCGCAGCTCGTCAACGTGCTTGGAAGATTGACCGCTGATGTCCACGCCGGCCTCGCCCATGACCCGGACCGCGTCGGTGTTCATGCCGTGCGGCTCGACCCCCGCCGAATAAGCCTCGATCACGTCGCCCTTGAGGTGCCGTGCCCACCCCTCCGCCATCTGGCTCCGGCAACTGTTGCCCGTGCACAGGAACAAAACCTTTAATTTCGCCATCGCGCGCCTCTCCAAATCCCCACCTGACGAGAATGCTCGACGCGCGGCGGCGCCGCGTGAGCCGGCGCCGCCGCGCGCCGCAGATCACATTATTTCGGCGGCGGGCAGCAGGGGCACGGCGGACATTCGGGGGGACACTCCGGCGGGCACTCGCAGCCGTCCCCACAATCACAGCAGAGAACCGGCAATGATGCGTTCATGGATACCTCACCTCGGGACGCGCGGGATGCGGACGGCCGGCGGGAAGTCCACCGGCCTTGGCAATCCGCTCCCTGTGCATCAGTCTAGAGGTTGCACCAAGGTGCAAGGTCAAGCGGTGGTCGAGTATTTTCCGCCCGGCCTGCAGGGACCGCCCCGCTCCCCCTTGAGACGCTGGATTTCCTCGCACCAGTCCCGGCCCCCCTTGCAGCAATCGTCCAGGGACCGGGCCAGCGTCCGTTCCACGCGCCGCAGTTCCCTGACCCGTTGGCGCACCTCCCCCAGCCGCCGCTTCATCAGCGCGACCAGCTCCGCGCACGGCGGGTCGGACGAATACGTCAGTTGCAGCATCTCTTCGACGTCGTGAAGGGAGAATCCCGTCGCCTGCGCGGCCCGGATGAAACGCAATCGCTCCAGCGCCGCCTCGGTGTACGCGCGATAGTTCCCAGCCGTCCGATGGTCGGGCTTCAGCAGCCCGCTTCGCTCGTAGTACCGGATCGTCGTCGTCGGCACCCCCGCCGCCCGCCCCAGTCCACCGATGGTGTAGATGGCCATACGCCCGATTGTATCAGGCCCCTGAGCACACGGCGCATCACTCGGCTTACCAACGCCTCCGCCCACGGGCGGCTTCCCTCTCATGCGCGGTACAATGGGGCGGTGAAGCAACTGGCTGGTAGCCTGTTGAGTGTGGCGACGATGCTGTCCCTCATGGCCTTTTGCCTCACTGTCCTACTGCTGCCGTCAACGATGACGATCCGTCGGCCAGCCCGAACCCTTGGTCTGCAATTCGGGAACTGGGTTCATCACGTCTACGCCGAGCGCGGGCTGGTGCACGTGGACTCCCGGCCCACAGACACGCCAAGGGGGCCAAGCTTCTATACCCTTGTCCGAACCGACCAATGGCACTCGCTCGGTTTCTGGTTCACTGTGGAACACTACCCCGGCTGGCACACGGTCACCGTCGGTGTGCCGCTCTGGTTCCTGCTGCTCTCCACCGGCGTACTTCCCGGGCGCGTTTTAATCCGTCGTCGCCACGTGAGTAGGCCGGGATATTGTGCGACATGCGGCTACGATCTACGCGCGACTCCGAATCGCTGCCCCGAGTGCGGGGCAGAGCGGAGAACTTCGAATTAGGACACTACCCTCGAACCGAGCCGCCCACCTGTGGCCCCCTTCATGCGCGGATATGATCCACGCCAATGAAGCGCTTCATCTGGTTGACGTTCAACGTTGCGGCGGTCCTATCACTTGCGCTGCTCGCCATCTACGTCGTCGGCACGATCTATTTCATCTGGTCCGACCCGGCGTGGTTCACGATCCGCGTCTCCACACCGCTGAAAACGATACGCCCCCTCGTCGTTTACTCTGTGCTGCCTGTCGCCTGGCTCATCGTCCGATCCAGGCGACAATGCCAGCAACATGTCAGGGGCTTTGAGCCGATCAACGCGAGCGAACATTCAGAGCAAACCAACAGCCCGCCCAGCGGAATTTCAAACTGACTCACTAGCGTCACTATTGTTGTTGTTGTTGTTGCTGCTGCACCGGCTCCCCCTCGCGCGATTGCTGCTGCTGGTGTTCCTGCTGCTGCGACGCAAGCGTGCGATCCACCACCAGCGTGTAGTCGCCCGACAGGTCCACCGGCAGCGACTCCAACCGCTCGGCCGCCAGCGCCGGCGGGATGTCCTCCAGCTCGTCGCTGTGAACCGCCACCGAGATCGACTCGGCCGCCTTGCCCCGGTACACCCCCTTGTTCGGCGGCACGTCCCGGTAATCCCGCCCCACCGCCACCTTCACGAAGTTCTGGCTCACGATGCACTGGTTGGTCGGGTCAAACCCGATCCAGCCCGTGCTGGGGAAGAGCAATTCGCACCACGCGTGCGTCTGCGTGAACCCCTTGTACCGCTCGCGATCGGGATGGACCAGCCCCGAGACGTAGCGCGCCGGGATGCCCAGCGCGCGCGCCAGGCCGATCATCAGGTGCGTGAAATCCTGGCACACCCCGCGCCCGTGCTCCAGCGTCTCGGTGATCGGGCTCGCCGCCGTCGTCAGGCCGCGCTGGTACGTGAACCGCGCGTTGATCAGGTCGAGCATCCGCCGCGCGACGTCCCCCAGCGGCTCGCCCTGGCGCGGTTGGATCTCCGCCGCCAGCCTCCGCAGCGCCGGCGAATCGACGATCGGTCCCGCGAAGGCCAGGAAGTCATAGGTGTCGTAGTCGTAATCCCCGGGGATCACCGGATACGTATCCACCAGGTCGGATGGATCCAGCCGGAACCGTTGCGTCTCCACCACGCTGGTCGCCACGATCCGGATCAGCCGGTGGAACTTGTTCACCGTGAACGCGTGGACGGTATTCCCCAGCCAGTCGAAATACGAGGTGACCGACGTCCGCGGCCCGATCGCCAGCGCGAACGAGAGCCGGTGCTGATCCGACTCCTGCCGCGGGCACATGCGCAGTTCCATGACCGATTCGGAAATCAGGTCGCTGTAGCTGAGGTCGGTAGTGTGGGTGACTTGTAAGAGCATACGGATCAGGCGTATGCGCGGGTGGTGAGCGGCATGTTAACGCGAGCGCTGCCGCGCGGGAAGAACGAATGTGAAACGCAAAATACAGTAATTACATCGCGCGCCCACCTTTCACTTGAGAAAGTAGCTCGTCCGCACGGCCATCGCCGCATCCAGCGTGGCCGACTGGATCTTCTGCAGGAAGGGGTTCAGCAGGGAGCCGGCAACCTCGGCCGGGGCGGCATATTGCAGGTCCGCCCATAGCCGCCCCAGGATCCCCTCCGCGACGTCCATACGGTCGGGGCTGATCTCGTTGCTGATGCGGGTGGCTGCCTCCCGGGCGCGGGAGGCGCAAAAGCAGACGCTTCGGGGGAAGTTGCGCTCCAGAAGTAAAAAGGCCGCGATCGCGTCGGGCTCGATGTCGGCGGCATTCCGCCGAAACGCCTCCACGGCACAGCAGGAGCGGACGACCGACAGCAGGTGCATGTTGCGCTCGGCGTGATCGAGGGATGCGTCGACGGCGCGAAGCGTGTCGCACTTGGTCTCGATCACCCGGCAGGTCACGTCGATCCGCTCCAGATACTTGCCGAGCTGCACGAACTGCCACGACTGGCTGTGCCCCAGCGTCTGATCCGAGAGGCCCTGGAAGAGCAGCGAGGCGTTCGAGACGTGCTTGAGCAGGTCCGTGGTCGACTCGTCGAAACGCCCGGAGGCGTCCTGGTCGTGGAGGGTCCAGTAGAGGGTGTTCAAGTTCTCCCACATCTCGGCGGAGATGTTCTCGCGGATCGATCGCGCATTCTCGCGGGCGCGGGTGACGCACGCGTGGATCGAGTTGGGGTTCCCCTCGTCGAGGACCAGGTACCGCGCGATGCGCGAGCCGAGGTTGGCCCGGGGGGACGCGAGCAGCTCCTGCGCCTCGGGCATGCGATCGACCAGGAAGATGCGAAGCGGCCCGGCCCAGAACTGCCGCTCGACCTCCGCCGGCAGGTCGCCGACGTCCAGGAGCGACGTGACGTTCACCAGCAGCACGCGGGCGACGTGCTCGGCGCGCTCGACGTAACGGGCCATCCAGAACGCGGATTCGGCCACCCGTGACAGTAACGGTCGCGGCGGGCGATTAACCAGGGACGCTGTCGCGAGATCGGGCATGGTGACGTTCCGACTAATCTTCGAGCACCCAGGTGTCCTTCGAGCCGCCGCCCTGCGAGGAGTTGACGACCAAAGACCCTCGGCGGAGGGCCACGCGCGTGAGGCCGCCGGGCATCACGACGATCCGTTCGCCGTAGAGGATGTACGGTCGCAGGTCCACGCGCCGGCCTTCGAGGTGCGGAAGATGCGAAGACCCGGCCACTTCGCCGTTGGCGTCCTCGACGAGCGTGGGATGCTGCGAGAGTTGAATGACGGGTTGGGCAATGAAATTTCGGGGATCGTTGTGGATCTTCCGGGCAAACTGCTCGCGCTCCTCGCGACTGGCCTGGTGGCCCATCAGCATGCCGTAGCCACCGGCATCATTGGTCGATTTGACCACCAGCTTGTCGAGGTTTTCGAGCACGTACCGCCGGTCCTCCTCACGGTGACAGATGTAGGTAGGTACATTGTCCAGGATCGGCTCCTGCTTGAGGTAATAGCGGATCATCTGGGGGACATAGGGATAGATGGCCTTGTCATCCGCGACCCCCGTCCCCGGCGCATTCACCAGCGCCACGTTCCCCAGGCGATAGGCGTTCATCAGGCCCGGCACGCCCAGGGCGCTGTCGGGGCGGAAATGGAGCGGGTCGAGGAAGTCGTCGTCGATCCGGCGGTAGATCACGTCCACGCGCCGTGGGCCGCTGGTCGTTCGCATGTAGACGAAATTGTTATCCACGACCAGGTCGCGTCCCTCGACCAGCTCGACCCCCATCTGCCGTGCAAGGAACGAATGTTCGAAATATGCTGAATTGTAGATTCCAGGCGTGAGCACCACGCACGTGGGGTCATCCGTGTGCCGCTGCCCGACGTAGCGGAGCGTCTGGAGCAGGTTGTAGGGGTAGTCTTCGACGCTGCGGACGCGATAGTGCGCGAAGAGACCCGGGAAGACCCGTTTCATCACCGCCCGGTTCTCCAGGACGTACGAAACGCCACTTGGCGTCCTGCAGTTGTCCTCCAGCACCAGGTACCGACCCCCGGCGTCCCGGATCAGGTCGGTGCCGCAGATATGCGTGTAGACGCCCCGCGGCACGTTCAGCCCGCGCAACTCGCGGCGGAACATCCTGGCCGAGTAGATCATGTCGGCCGGGATCACCTTGTCGCGGAGGATCTTCTGGTCGCCGTAGATGTCGTTGCAGAAGAGGTTGAGGGACTGGATGCGCTGGACGAGCCCGGTCTCGATCGTGTCCCACTCGTCGGCGGGGATGATGCGGGGGATGAGGTCGAAGGGGAAGATGCGTTCGACGCCCGATTTTTCGGAGTAGACCGTAAAGGTGATGCCCAGGTTGCGGAAGGAGAGGTCGGCCTGGTCGCGGTGGCGATCGAGCATGCCCGCGCCGATCTGGCCAAGCGTCTCGAACACGGGCGCGTAGTGGGGGCGCGGCGCCTGGGCGGCGTGGAACATCTCGTCGAAGAGCCCGTCGATGGTGTATCGATCAAACATGCGTGGACGTGAGGCGCCGGCGGCGCGCGGGGCGGGCGGTTGACGGCGGAATGTAACCGAATGCGGCGGTGGGGACAACGACGCCGCAATCGCGACGATTACCAGTAGATCCGAACGGCCGCCCTTTTCAGGGCATTGGCGGCGCGCTTAAAATTCGCAATCATCTCGGCCTACAATGCCAACCACCGGCTCTCGCCTGCTCCTGATCGATCACCGCGCCACGTCCGTGACGTATACGTGGGGCGTCACCACGCCGCCCGCCAGCGGGTCCTTGTTCCGCTGGAACGTGATGTCGAGGTGATCGGCCTGATCCTTGCCGACCGGGCTCGACGTCAGCAGCCCCGCGCGCGTTCGCCCGTCGGGGTAAACGTGGTCGAGTAAATTGGCCCCCAATCACATCTGGATGCGTCGATCATTGCGTCGTACGCAGGCATCTACCCGTGGAAATATGGGGGCTGACAATTCTTCGCCGGCTCGCGCGTTACACCCCACAACGGACAAGGGGCGCGCGCGGGGCGATTTCGCACGACATCGGCCGTCGGGGTGTCCGCTTGCACATCGTCATCGCGCCCGCCGCGCGCCATCTGGTCCGTTTCAGGGCGAAACGTGGTGTCATGGAGTATGGATACGTTTCCGCATGTCCACCCGGTGACTTCGAGCAGCAGGCCGCGCTGCTGGTGAGCCTGACCGAGCTGCTCCAGTATTCCCCGCAGACGGTGCTCGAGCTCGCCGAGGCGCTGATCGACCGCATCCCGCTGATCGCGATCATCCGGGACGAGGATCAGCGGCGTCACGCGATCACGATGCTGACGGACTGGGGGCTTCCCGCGCAGGGAATTTACTTCGTCTTCATGCCGGTGGGCACGTGGACGCGCGACTTCGCGCCGGCGTTCGTCCGCTGGCACGACGGCACCGTGCGGATCGTGGATGCCGAGTACCGCTTCGAAGGCAGGCCCAACGAGGACGTCGTGCCGCGGGCGCTGGCGGGCCTGCTGAAGCTGCCCCGGCGGGGCGTTCCGCTGGTGCTCGAGGGCGGAAACCTCCTGAGCAATGGGCGGGGATTGTGCCTGACCACCGACGCGCTGGTCGATGTGAACAACCTCAACGGCCGGCGGTACGACGCCATTCAGATCCGGCAGATTCTCGACGAGTGTTACGGCTTTTCCCAGACGGTGATGCTCGAGCCGCTAATGGGCTACCGGACCCTGCACGTGGACATGTTCGCGGCGTTCACGGCGGCGGACGTGGTGGTCGTCGGTCAGTGCGATGCGCAAATCGACCCGAAGAACGCGGCCGTGCTCGATCGAAACGCGCAGATCCTGACGAAGGTGCGCACCGGCGGAGGGCGACTGCGCGTCGAACGGATCCCGATGCCCCCCTATGACGGAAATGGCGTACGCACCTACACGAACGTCATCTTCGCCAACGGCACGTTGCTGGTGCCGCATTATCCTGACGTCGATCCGGCGATCGAGGAGCGGGCGATGGACGTTTACGCCGAGTTGTTGCCCGACTGGGAACTGCTGCGGATCGACTGCGGCCCACTGGTGCCCGGCGGCGGGTCGCTGCGCTGCCTGAGCGCGCACGTGCCGTGGCTTCACGAGCATTTCCGCGAGCGCCCGGGCCGGGCGCGGCGGCAAACGCTACGCCCGGAGTTGCGACGGTGAGGAGGGTCCCGGGTGGCGATCGCACCCGCCCGGGGTAAACTCCGCCGGCGGAGGAGGCCGCGCGCGGACATGAGCGAATACCAATATTATGAATTCCTCGCCGTCGATCGACCACTGACGCCAAAGCAGATCGAGCAGGTCCGCGCGTTCTCCTCGCGGGCGGACATCACCTCGACGTCATTCGTCAACGAGTACAACTGGGGCGACTTCAAGGGCGACCCCGCGAAGTTCCTCGAACGCTGGTTCGACCTCATGCTGTACTACGCCAATTGGGGCACGCACACGCTGATGATGGGCCTCCCCGCCGATGCCCTGCCCGAAGGGATCGTGAAGGCCTATTGCGTGGGCGAGGCGGCCTGGTTCAAGATCCACGGGGAAAAGATGCTCCTGGGCTTCGACTCGCAGGACGACTCGGGCGACTACGATGAGAGCTACGACTGGTCCATGGCCTCGCTGGCGCCGATTCGCGAGGAACTGCTCCGCGGGGACCTGCGGCCCTTGTACCTGGGTTGGTTGTTGTGCGCGCACAACGGCGAGTTGGCCGAGGGCGACGCCGAGCCACCTGTCCCGCCGGGGATGGGGAAGCTCTCGGCCGCGCAAACTGAGCTGGTGGACTTCCTGCGCATCGATGAGGATCTGCTGGAGCTGGCCGCCGGCGCTTCGGCGCCGCGCGAGGAACGGACGCAGGACGTCGGCCGGATCGTCGCAATGCTCTCACCGGCCGACCGCGAGGAATTGCTGACCCAGTTCCTGGCGGGCGATGACCCGCGCCTGGCCATGAAGGTTCTGCGCCGCCATGGCGCTGGTGTCCTGCCGGGCAAGACGACCGGGCGCACGGTCGGCGAGCTCCTGGCCGAAGCGGATCGTCGGCGCGCGGAGCGTGAGGAGGCCGAGCGACATCGTCGCGCCGCCGCACGCGCCCGCCGCGACGCCGAGACCGCCCGCCAGCGTACCGCGGAGCTCGACGCGCTGCTATCGCAAGGCGAGCGTCCGTGGCAGGAGGTGGAGACGCTGGTCGGCACGAAGACACCGGGCAATTATGAGCGGGCAGTCAGCCTGCTGATCGACCTGCGTGACGCCGCCGCCCGCACGGCCGCGCTCGACGCGTTCACGCGGCGTGTGGAGGAGATCCGCGCGCGTCACGCGAAGAAGTCGACGTTCATCGATCGGTTGAAGAAAAAGAAGCTGGTGTGACGCGATCGAGTCATCGGAGGTCCCGTGAGGCTTGTCTTGCGCCTGCTGCCCATGCTCATCCTCGCTCAGGTCGCCCTCGCGGCGGAACGGTCACCGCGCGTCTTCCTCCTCGATCCCGCGGCCCTTGCCAACGCGACGGCCCGGGTCGGCGCGGATTT
>DATBFY010000488.1:0-2170 GCA_036558265.1 Tepidisphaeraceae bacterium
CGCGTCACGCATGCCGCGCGTCAGTTCCACCGGCCGCACCCACGAGCCCAGGCGGATGCGGGTCAGGTACCAGCACCCCTGGAGGAACAGCGCCACAAGCACGGCGACGATAAACCAGCCGAGCGACCGGAACACGCCGAACCCGCGCGGTCCGACCTCCGCGGCGACGGTGCAGAGCACCGCCAGCGGCACCAGGTCGATGATCCAGTGCAGGATGATGACGATCGCCTTGAACCCCAGTTGCAGCACCTGGTTGATGACGCTGACGTCATGGTCACTCGACAGGCGGCGCAGCGCGATGCCGAACGCCACCGCGAGGAAAACCACGCCGATCACGTTGTTGTTCACCAGCGGCTCCAGGACGCTCCTGGGGAGCTGGTCCATGATCTGCTTGCCGACCTCGCCGCCGCGGGGAATGTGCTCGCCCGGCTGGGTGGCGGCGACGGCAAGGTGCGCGTGACGTCCCGGCCGCACGACGTTGGCGACCAGAAGCCCGATCAGGATCGCAACGGTCGTGTTCAGGACCAGCAGCCACACCATGCGCGCGGCGCCGCGTCCCTTGATGTTGGCGTTGAGGATCGCGTCGATCACCGCGACCAGGATCAGCGCCGGTGCGAGCGCCCCGAGGAAGCGGAGGATGATCTGGCTGACGATCTTGAACGGTTCAGCGCGGTCCTTCAGCACGACCCCGAGCACGACACCCAGCGCAAGACCGATCAGAATGCGGAGATAAAGCGGGATGGAGCGGTAGATGGTGAGCGGGCCGCGCCGCTCGGGATGCGGTTGGTAATCGAGGATGGGCGCGGGGGCCGTCATCGCGAGAAACCGCACGGGAGTATAGCGGTGGGGGGATGGGGCCCAAGTGGAAAGGTGAGGCGAGGTTATAATCAGTGCGGGCACAACGGGTTCGACAATCGAACGATACGGGCTCATTCCGCGTATTCATCCGCATCAGGTAAAACTCGCATCATGCCGCGAATCGGTCCCATCGTGCTCTCCTCCCCCTTCTGCCAGGCTGGTCTGGCAGGATATTCCGACCGCGCCATGCGCGTGGTCGCGCGGCGGCGCGGGTGCGCGTACGCCGTCACCGAGGCGCTGCTGGACGTCATCATGCTGGCAGGGGGGCAGGGGCTCAAAAAGTCGATCGACATCAATGACGAGGACCATCCGGTGGCCGGACAGGTGATCGGGTCGGAGCCCGACCAGATGGCGCGTGCGTCGGCGATCCTCGCCGAGCACGGCTACGACGTGATCGACCTCAACTTCGCCCGCCCGGTCAAGAAGATCAAGAACAAGGCCCGCGGGGGGCATATGCTCCAGGACCTGCCGCGCGCGACCGCGATCCTCAAGACCGTCCGCGACGCCTTGTCTCCCCACGTGCCGCTGACGGTGAGCCTCCGGCGCTCGTTCGACGACACGCCGGAATCCGAAGAGCAGTTCTACCGCGTGCTGGAGACCGCGTGGTCGTACGGTTACGCCGCGGTGCGCGTCCACGCCCGAACCGTCGAGCAGAAGTACCAGGGCCGCGCCCGCTGGCCGGTGTTGAAGAAGCTCAAGGAGCAATACCCCGATCGCACGATCCTGGGCGCCGGCGACGTCTTCACGGCCCAGGACGCGGTGCGCATGCTCCGCGAAACCGGCGTGGACGTCGTCTGGATCGCCCGCGGCGCGATCGGCAACCCGTGGATCTTCCAGCACGCCCTCGCACTTCTCAACTCGGAACCGGGAACTGACAACTCGGAACTTTCCCCCCCAACCATCGGTGAGCAGCGCCAGGCCCTCGAAGAGCACTTCGCCGAGGCCATGAAGATCCACGGCGAACAGTTGGCCGGCCGGCGGATGCGCAAGATGGGGATCAAGTACTCGCGCTTCCACCCGCAGGCGGCGAGCGTCAAGCACGACTTCATCAACGTCGCCTCACTGCGCGACTGGACGCGCGTGCTGGACCGCTGGTACGCCCAGGACGCGCCCGGCGTCTGGCCCGATCCCAGCGCCGCGGACGAGGTCAACGGCGCGGACATGCAGTCGTGCGAGTTGTGACGGATTAGCGCCGCCGCGCGCGCCGGCCCATGCCCACCACGCCGACGAGACCCACCGCGAGCAAGGCCGACGGTTCCGGCACCGACCCCAGGCCATACTTGTTCATCAGGTACGCCTCGACCTGCTTCCG
>DATBFY010000489.1:0-3699 GCA_036558265.1 Tepidisphaeraceae bacterium
TGACGCTGGCGCTGGCGGGAAATCCCAACAGCGGCAAGACGACGATCTTTAACGCGCTTACGGGCTTGCGCCAGAAGGTGGCGAATTATCCCGGCGTGACGGTTGAGAAGAAGACCGGCCGCTGCCATCTGCCCGATGGCCGGTGGGCCACGGTCATCGACCTTCCTGGCACTTACAGCCTGATCAGTCGCTCGCCCGACGAGCACGTGGCGATGGAGGTGCTACGCGGCCTGCGCCCGGGAACACCGGCCCCCGACGCCGTCATCGTCGTTGTCGACGCCAGCAACCTCCAGCGGAACTTGTACCTGGTCAGCCAGCTCATCGAGCTCGGCCGCCCGATGGTGATCGCGCTGAACATGATGGACGTCGCCGCCCGGCGCGGGCTGGATGTCTCGCCACAACTCCTGGAGAAGGAACTGGGCGTCCCCGTGGTCCCGATCGTCGGCCACAAGCGCGAGGGGATCGATCTGCTCAAAGCTGCGATCGCCAATGCCAGAGTCGCTCCCTTGCCCGCTTTCCCGCTACCGCAACCGTTCAAGGACGAACTGCTGACCGTTGGCTTGGGGCTCGCGCAGCTCTATGCAAAAGAGGGTTCAGGGTTCGGGGTTCAGGGTTCAGGAACGGAAAAAGGGACGGGAGCCTTTTCTTCCCAGTCCGCAACCTCTCAGGACTCAGCACTCAGTACTCAGGACTTTTCGCCCGTCCCGCCCCGCGCCTGGATCTGCACCGACGACCGCACGCGCCACCTCGACCGTTACCAGGCCCTGGCCGAGCGCCTGCTGATTGGCGACGTCGCCGGCGACCTTTCGCCCGTGACCTCAAACGATCGCGTCCGCTCGCTGCTCGATTCGTCGCGCTCGCGCCTGACGACACTCGGGATCGACCCGATGCAGGCCGACATCGAGGCCCACTATCGCTGGATCGAGACGATCGCCGATCGCGTGGCAGCCCCGGTGGACGAGCTGGCCGCCATGGGCGCCCCCGCGCCCGATGCGATTCTCCAATACGAAACGCCGCGCAAGCGACACCTGACCGACCGCGTGGATGCCATCCTCGTCCACAAGGTCTGGGGCCTGGCGATCTTCACGCTGATCATGGCCACGCTGTTCGTGACGATCTTCTGGCTGGCTGCCCCGATCATGGACGGGATCAAGGACGGCATCGCGAGCCTGGGCGTGCTGACGACGCGGCACATGACCGATGGGCCGATCAAGGATCTGTTGAAGGACGGCATCTTCGCAGGCGTTGGCGCGGTGGTCGTGTTCGTTCCGCAGATCGCGATTCTCTTCTTCTTTCTGGCCGTGCTTGAGGACAGCGGCTATCTCGCCCGGGCGGCGTTCTTGATGGATCGCCTGCTCGCCAAGGTCGGCCTGCACGGCAAGAGCTTCATCCCGCTGCTGTCGAGCTTCGCCTGCGCAATCCCGGGCATCATGGCGACGCGCACGATCGAGGACCGCAAGAGCCGACTGGCGACAATCCTGATCGCACCCTTCATGAGCTGCAGTGCGCGGCTGCCCGTTTACACGCTGCTGATCGGCACGTTCTTCGCGACGGCCGGGGCGCTGGCGCAGGCGGGGATCATGCTGGCGCTCTACGCGTTGGGCATCGTGGCGGCGGCGTTCACGGCGTGGGTCTTCAAGCGATCCCTGCTGAGGGGGCCGACGCCGGCATTCATCCTGGAATTGCCGACGTACAAGATCCCGCAGGCGGGGCAGGTGGCGCGGCAAGTGTTCAACAACACGTGGAGCTTTCTCGCCAAGGCGGGAACGACGATCTTTTGCCTGAGCGTGATCTTGTGGGCGATGGCGTATTATCCGAGGTTGCCAAGCGCTCGAGTTGCTGCGGTTGCGGCGCCGTTTGACCAGCAGCTCGAGCAGTTCGACATTAAGGCGAAAGGTTTGGATGCTTCCGTCGCCGCACAACCTCATCTGAATAGCCCCGGGTTGGATATCAGGCGTGCCGAAGCGACATATGTGCGCGAAGAGGCTAAGCAACTTGCGGAGCAGAAGGACAAAGCCCTTGGCTCCGAACAGATCCGCCACTCCATCGCCGGCCGCATCGGCCATTTCATGGAACCGGCGCTCAAGCCCCTCGGCTACGACTGGAAGATGGGCGTCGGTCTGGTCAGCGCCTTCGCCGCCCGCGAGGTCTTCGTCTCGACGATGGGCATCGTCTACAGCGTCGGCGATCCGGGCGAGGAGACGGCCGATCTCTCCAAGGCCATGCGCCAGGACACCTATGCCAACGGCAAGCCCGTCTGGACGCCGCTGGTCGCCGTCAGCCTGCTCGTCTGGTTCGTCCTGGCCATGCAGTGCATGAGCACCCTGGCGATCGTCCGCCGCGAGACCGGCGGGTGGCGCTGGCCGCTCTTCATGATCGTCTATATGAATTCGCTGGCGTATGTTGTGGCGCTGGCGGTGTTTCAGGTCGGGCGGCACTGGATTGCGTAGCGGGGTATACTTTGACCATGACCGTCATCGACCAACATCCTGCCCCGCCTCACGTGAAGCATTGGACGAAGGACGAGTACAACACTCTAACTGAGCAAGGCGTGTTCAGTGGCCAGCGCCTCTACCTCTTCAGGGGGGAACTGATCGAGATGTCGCCCCAACTGCATCCTCATGCGTTTGCGGTCATGCAGCTTACTGCGGCCTTGTTCCGTGCCTTCGGAGTTGATCAGGGCTACAAAGTAAGGATTCAACTCCCGTTTGACGTGCCCGGCGACTCCATGCCCGAACCGGACGGCCTGGTGTGTACCGCCGAGCAGGGGGCACGTAGGCCCCATCCCGATCGTGCGGTCCTGGTCATTGAGGTCGCTGACAGCTCACAGGAAAAGGACCGGGAGAAGGCACTGGAGTACGCCGCCGCGGCAATTCCCGAGTATTGGTTGGTCGACGTGCGCGAGCGGCGGGTTGAGTTGTATCGGCATCCGGTCACTGACGGGAGCACGCAGCTTGGCTTCCGTTACTCCTCTCTCCAACTGCTGAACCCGTCTGATTCGATTGAACTCCTCGAAAAGCCCGGTGTGGCCGTTGCGTTGGCGCAGTTCTTCCACGATTGAAACATGCCCCTTTGGCTCCAACATCTTCTCGTCTTCACCCTCGTCGGCGCTTGCTGCGTCTACATCGGCTGGCAAGCCGTCCGCTCCCTCTGGGGCAAGCGCAGCCGGCTCGGTAGCTGTTGCGCCAAAGGCTGCTCGTCCGCGCAGTCGGCCGCCTCTTCGACGCAGAAGATCCACTTCCTCCCCGCCGACATGCTCCGCAAACGCCGCTGAGAAAAATGTCTTCATCACCTCTTGACGGTCGGGTCGGCGGGAATATACTCCGCCACCTCATCGCCGCTGACGCGGTGAGAATCGCGACGAACCGGACCGGTCAGTCGCACGTAAGCAGATAGGCGCGAAACGAGGTTATCCACGTTTGATCCGCAATCGGTCGCTCATCCCTCCCCGCTAGTCGCCGGTCTCCTGTAACAATTCAGGTCGCCCGCGCAGCGCGGCGATCCGAGCACCAAGCCGAACTCGAACGAGTCCGCCGGCTTTTCGATTTTTGACGGCTGACTCGCCCGCGTTCGGCGGGGCCTGAGCAATCAGGCGTTCTTTGACAAGTGAATAGAGGTTCAACACAGAAGGTTTTGGAGACCCGTCCGGGCACGTTTATCCCCCGCCCGGGCGTGGGTCTCGCAAGATCCGCGACCTCC
>DATBFY010000490.1:0-13070 GCA_036558265.1 Tepidisphaeraceae bacterium
GCGGTGCAGCGGACCGATCGGCGTCGTCCCCCGCGCGAAGACCGGGAAATTCAGCTCGCAGATGTTGGGCAGGTCGCGGATCAATCCATCCACGACAAACCCGGCCGCCCCGCGGTGCTTGGCCTTGGTCGAGATCAAATCGCCCAGCACCGCGTTCATCGTCGAGCCGCCCGCGTCCACGATGACCACGTCCCCCGGCTCCAGCACGTCCAGCGCCTTGTGCACCATCAGGTTGTCCCCGGGGAACACCTTGACCGTGCACGCCGGCCCGCAGACGCGGTGCGCGTCGCCGGTCAGGCACCGGATCCCCGGGTCGATCGCGTAAAGACGGTTCAGCAGGTCCGAAATATCCGGCGTCGGGAATGGCGCGAATCCCTGCATCAACTCCCGCGCCGGCCGCCGGAAGTTGACCTGGACCCGGAACCCCGGGCCAGGATGAAGGTGTGCGGATTGAGGTTTGTTCGCCATGTGTGATGTTCTCCTCTCAAACGGACGGCAACGCATCGTTACGAGCGGACAGAACGCCGCCCGAGGCGAGTTGTTGGATCATTGAATCGGCGGTGAGGTCGCCGGCGGTACACCGGCCTGAATCGCCGTAGGACTCGGCCAACATTTCGTGAAGGTGGCGCACCGCAGCGATTACGCACGCCTCGATGCCGTCGGATCGAAGCATCGCCTCGACCTCCGCCATCTCGCTCGCGCGCCGCCCCGCGTGCAGCCGATACGTCGGCAGCATGCGCTGCGCCACCTCCCAGATGCCCGGGTAAATCCGCCCCGCCGATTCGATCATCTGCGGCAGCATTCCCCGCCGCTCGGCTGTCAAAGCCAACTCGAGGAACAGCGCGCACACCCCCTTCGACAACCCGCTCAGCAGCATCTTCATCGCCGACGCCTGCCCCGCTTCCGTGCCCATGACCTGTACGCGCATCGCACCGTCAAAGGCGGCAGCCACCTCACCCGCGCGCTCACCGCTGAGGAACAGCGTTCCGGACCGCGCCAGGTTCGTCGCCAGCCCGTTGGCCGCCGCGTCCACGAACGCCCGCCCGCTCCGCTCGATCTTTCGCCCGAGACGTCCGGCCAGTTCTGGACCAATCGAGTTCATGTCCAGGTAAATCGCGCCCTTTTGCGCGCGATCCGCCAATGCGCAATACTCGTCCGCCACCCGTTCCGCCGCCACCGGTGGGACGACGCAAATCACGATGTCCGATCGAGCCACGACCTCCGCCAGGTCGTCGAGCACGGTCAGTTCCAGCTCCCGCGCGCGCCGCGCTGTGACCGGACCGCGCCCGGCCAGCGTCGTCACGACGGTCAACCCGCGCCGGCGCAGCATCGCCGCCAGCGCGGCGCCCAGCTCGCCGGGATAGAGCAGGCCGATGGTCGGCGGGGTGCGGTCACTCATGCGGTCGCCTCCTGGGCGCACGCCGCGACCGCCGCGCCGGCCGGCACCTCGCCCCATCGGGACCTGGGCATCGGTGCACTAGGCGTCGCGACCGTCTGCGCAACCGGCACGCGCGCGGGCTGGTCGATGCCGCTCGCGCAAACTTCCGGCCACACCGTTAACCACCCCACCGCCAACCACAGCGGCAACAACTGCTCGTAACTCGTCGTCAACGTCACGCCGACCAGCCAGACCAATCCGAACAGCCCGAACGCCGCATTCCACCCCACGAACTTCCACACCCGCAGCAGGTACCCCCCAACCCAGGCGACGACCAGCAGCCCGACGAGTCCCGTCTCGTAGACGTACGTGAGCAATACGCTGAACACCGCGTCGATGCCGGCGGTGCCCGACAGCGCGGGCGCCATCAGGCCCGGGCCGACCCCGAAGACGACGCGCATCGCTTCCCCACCCAACAGGATCGCGAATCCGATCCGCAGCGACGCCGTCCGCTCCGCCCACGAACTGTTCCCCATCTCCGACCCGCCCAGTCGATTGCTCAATTCCCTGCCGGCAAACCACACCAGCAGCGGCAGCAGGAGGCCGAAGACCAGGACGATCCCACCATAGACCCGCGCCGTCGCCGACGACCTCACGAACCAGATCGCCGCGATCCCCAGCAACCCCGCCGCCGTCACCGCCGCGTGTCCCGACTGCGAGACGATGATCAACCCCACGCCCCCCAGCGACGCGATCACAAACAGCGCTCGCTGCCATTTCGCCGCCGCGCGCCGCAATCGCACCACACCGCAAACCTCCGCCGCCCAGAACAGCACCCATGGCGCCAGCGAGCTCGCCATCGCCGACGGCTCCGGGAACAGCCCGAACGGCCGCCGCGTGTACCGCGCGATCGTCCGCGCGTTCTCCTGCACGCTCAGGAACGACGGGTTGACGTACCAATCCACCAGCGGGAACTCCCCCCCCGACGAAAATGCCGCGAACTGCCACACGCCCACCGCCACGTGTACCAGCGTCGCCAGCGCGATCCCGGTTAGCAGCTCCAGCGCGTATGCCGGCGCGTACAACTGCGCCGCCACCAGCGCCAGGCACGACACCGCCCACACCAGCGTTGACTTGAAGCACAACGCCACGTCCCCGTTCCCCGTCACCGCGACCTTCAGGATCGCCAGCAGCAGCGGCGCCAGGATCAGCGGGTAAACCCCCATCGCGCGCCGCCCCCACGGCAGCGTCAGGAACGGCACGATCAGCAGCCCCGCCAGCACGTTCCCCGCCTGCACCGCCGTGTTGTTTCCCACGGGCAGCGCCGGATACGGCATGAAGCACGCGAACCCCAGCGCGCCAACCGCCACGCCCACGACATGATCGTGGCGCTCCGCCGGCGCAGCGAGCATCGCCGCCGACCGGCCGGCTTCAAAACGCGACAGTGGCTTCGACGGCGCGATCATCCGTCTGCCTCCTTCCCTGGGTCGCAACGGCGTCCATCACCTTGTCGTATCCCGCCAGCGTCGCCCGTGCCGCCTGGTCCCACGAGAACCGCCGCTTCGCCGCGCGGATCTGCTCGATCAGCCCCGCACCCGAGCCGCCCGCATGCAACCGCGACACCGCCTCCGCCAGCGCCGCCGGCGTCTCCTGCGCAAACGTCTCGCCCACCCTGAACTGCGCGAACAGCTCCCGCATCCCCCCCGCCTCGCTCGCCACCACCGGGATCTCGTGCGCCAGCGCCATGAAGATCACCCCGCTCTGCGCCACGAACCCCTGCGTGTACGGCAGCATCACCGCCCCGTGTCGCGCAAACAGCGCCGGCACTTCCTCCTCCGGCGTAAACCGATCCAGCAATTCCACCTGCACCCCCGCCTGGCGCAACCGCGTCACCGCCGGCAGCACCGACGACCGGAAATACTCCCGCTCGTGCGCCTCCCCCGCGATCGTCAGGCTGTAACCCGACAAGCGCTCCATCGCCGCCAGCAGCAGGTCCAGCCCCTTGTTCCGTCGGATCGACCCGAAGAACAGCAACCGCCGCCACTTCAGCCGCTCATCGAGCGCCGGAATCCGCGCCGCATCCCGCACCGTCCACACCCCGTGCGGCACCACGTGAATCGGTGGATGCCCCTCCCCCAGCACGCTCGACAACCGCTCCCCCAGCGCCTCCGTATGCACGAACAGTCCATCACACGCACGGCACGCCCGCCGGATCCACCCGTTGACGATCGCCTTGGGCACGCAAGCCGGATACCGGTGCGGCACCACGTTATGCACCGTGTGAAACACCCGCCGCCCCGACGCCCGGATCCGCCGGATCACCGCCCCCGCCAGCCACGGCGTCCACTCCTGAAAATGCACCGCCGCCACGTCCGGTCGCCCCTCGAGCCACTTCAAAAACCGCCGCTCCCGCCTCGGATAGTGCATCAGCCGCCCCGCCACCCACGACAAGCGATTTGAATACTCACTCCGATGCCGCAGCGGCGGCAACACCGCGCTCACCTCGTACTCGTCCGATCGAAACTGCTCCTGCAGATCCGCCCCGCTCACCATCTCAATCCGATACGCCCCCCGCGGTTGCTGCCGCGCCAGCGCGCTCATAAGCTCCCACGCATACTGCGCCATCCCCCCGTCCGCCGACGGCGTGTACATCAGGATCGTTCCGTTCGCGCCCGTACTCATCGCTCGTCCCTCACCTTGTTTCCACCAGTGGCGCCACCACGCCGCCGCCGCGCGCTTCGACTGCACAACGACGCCTCAACCGTCCTATCACCGCGTCCCGCAACCCGAGGAAGTTCATTCCCACCAGCATCAATCCGTAAACCACCGCCCCCGCCATGACTTGTCCCGCCAGCGCGATCCCGCCATGGAATCCGCGGAATGGAACGATCACGACCGCCATCGCCCCCGCCGCCACCGCTACCTGCCCGCACGAACCCATCGGCCATGGCACGACAAAGTGTCGCCGGCCCAGCCACGCCGTCAGCACCGTCGTGATCAGGTACGTAATCACCGCCACCCCCGCCGCCCCCGCCACGCCCCACCGCGGGATCGCTACCAGGTTCAATGCCACGTTCAGGATCGCCGCGAACAGCACGATCCAGACCTGCCAGATCGTCCGATGCGCAAATTGAAACGCTGCGTCGAAGTGATACGCCTTCAGGCCCGCCAAAAACGTCCCCACCGCCACCACCGGGATGATGAGCGCGGCCGTCGCCCGGAACTCCTTCCCCAGGAAACAGTTCGCGATACCCGGCGCCAGCACGACAAGTCCGACCACGCAAGGCACGCCGACGGCAAGCAGGAGGGAGGCGTTGGTGCGCATCTGCTCTTGCGCCCCCTGGGGACCCTCTTGCTCCCACTCCCGCACCGCCAGCGGGAACATCGCCATCGACACCGACAGCATCAGCAGCGTCAGGGTCTGGCTCGCGAAGTCCACCGACACCGCGTAAAGCCCCGCGGCGCCCTGCCCCGACCACCAGGCGATCAGAAACCGATCCGAAGACTCGATCACGACCGCCAACGCCACCGTCAGCGACAGCGGGATCCCGTAACGGCACACCTCCGCCAGCACCCGACGGTCAACGACCCACCGCACGTCCCGCCAGTCCGCCCGGTACGCCCAGACCGCCCCGATCGCCATGCCGCAAACCATCCCGCCCAGCGGCCCCCACCACCGCGCGCCCAGCAATACCAGGCCGACCCCCACCCCGATCGCCAGGGTCGATTTGGTGACCTGCAGAGCCATGTACCGCCCCGGCCGGATCGACGACCGCGCATACTCGCAGCACTGTTCAAAGACGGCCTGGGTTGCCAGCAGCACCCAGCCCGCGACCAGCACCCCCCGCCACTCGGCAGGAATTGGCGTCGCGCATGCGACTGCCGCAAGAATTCCAAGCACGGTCAACAGCAGCCCCGTTACGGTGGTCAGGGTCGATTTGAGTCGTCCCGGGTCGTCGCGATACGCCGGCAGGTAGCGCAAAAGCGACAGCCGCAGCCATTGGAAGAGCAGGGCGTTAAGAAGGCTCACGGTGGCGACGACCAGGGCGTAGCGTCCGTAATCGGCCGGCGCCAGCAGCCGGCTGAAGAGGGGGATCGCCAGGAACGCGATCGCGCCGGGCAGGCCGCGGGCGACCAGGTAGATCGCCGCGTGCGACAGGGCTTGATGGTCGGATCGGGGACGCATCGTCAGTACGCGCCCTCCCGGTTGACCAGCGCGACCACCGTCTTGGCGAGGATGTAAACGTCCACCCACGGCGACCAATGCCGGATGTAGAACTGGTCGAGCAGGACGCGGTCGTCGTAGCTCAGGTTGGTGCGACCGGCAACCTGCCACAGGCCCGTGATGCCCGGCTTGACTGTCGTGTAGAGTCGGAAGACTTCCCCGTAGCGCCGCACCTCGCTCTCGACGATCGGGCGCGGGCCCACGATGCTCATGTCACCGCGCAGCACGTTCCAGACCTGCGGCAACTCATCGAGGCTGGTGCGCCGCAGGAACCGGCCTAGCCGCGTCACCCGCGGGTCGTGCCGGAGCTTATGATCCCGTTCCCACTCCGCACGCGCCACGGGATTGCCCCGGAGCAGTTCGGCCAGCACCGTATCGCCATCCGGCCGCATCGTGCGGAACTTCCAGGCCTTGAAGCAGCGGCCGTGACGCCCGATCCGCCGCTGCCCGTAAAAGACCGGTCCGCGGCTGGTCAGCTTGAGCGCCAGCGCGATCGCGACCAGGAGCGGCAGGCTGACCAGGAGCGCCGCCGCCGCCACCGCCACGTCGATCAAGCGCTTGAACCCCTGGAGCGTGGCCATCAGCAGCCCGTTGCGCACCTCGATCCCGCTCAGGCGTCCGCAACTTCGCGATGCCCCCCACAACGTCGGCAGCGTGGAGGCGTCCGACAGCACCAGCAGGTGCGGCACCAGCCCGCTGTAGCGATCCAGCGTCTGCCCCATCCGCGCCAGCGAGACCTCCGGAAGCGACACCACCGCGTGGCGGATCCCCTTAAGGCGGACGAGCGATTCCAGCGTGGTCGGATCGTTCACGACCGGCAGCGCCCCGGAGCGGCAGGACCCTGCCGGGTCGGTCACCAGCACCGGCCTCAGCCCGCAGCGCGGGCATTCCAGCAGCATCTGCGCGAGCTGCGGCGCACCGTTGCCGCTGCCGATCACCAGCGTCGGATACCCCCACCACGCGCGGTTCGAGCAGCAGAATCGCGCTAACGTTCGAGCCAGAGGGACCAGGATGACCGCGCCGGCCCAGGCCGTCACGCACCACGCGGGGAGCGGCGACGACGACCAGAGTCCGCCCACCGCTGCCGCCAGCAGGAGTGCCGTGTTGATCCGCGTCAGTTGCCGGAATTCCACCACCGGGTGGGCCCAGATCTCGGAGTACAGGTCGCTCAGGGCATAGACGATCGGCAGCGGCAAGAGCGCCAGCGGCGTCAGCGATCCGGTCAGCGTCCCCATCCCTTGAGCGATCCCCAGCACCACCCATTGGGCGATCAGCCCAGCCGCCACCAGCGCCAGCACGTCCGCCAGCACCAGCGGCAGTATGGTCCGCGCGCACCGTCGCGCCTGGCGTGCGATCGTGCCGGCCTGTGCCGCGCTGCGGATCTCCCCTTGCCACAGCGCGGCCCGCTCCGGGTCGATCCCCGCCTGGTAAATCCGCGCGAAGATCGGCTCGGGCACCGGCGTTTCCAGCGGAAGGTCGGCGGTCGCGGTCGCGGTCGCCGTCGCGGTGACCGAGAACGGCGTCTCCTCCAGCGGGTCCAGCTCGAGGCCGATGGCCTGGTCCAGTTCGTAGCTTGTGCTCATCATCCGAACCTCCGCGCGGGAGGAGCGCGCGACACCGTGTTCGCGCGATTCGCCCGCGGTCGCACGCAAGCGCGCACGTCTCGCGCTGCCGCCCGAGGCACCGTTCCATCTTCACCGGGTCGCGCGCGCCCAGGCACAACTCAGGGCGCCGCGTCCGAGGACCAGTCGGGCTCCTTGACCGTCAGGAGCTCGCTCGACCGTCCCACCCGTCTCTCTCGCTCGGAAACCATCGAATTCTCGTCTTCGTCGGCGATCCGCCGCGCCGCGCCCGCCATGGCGTACTGCCAGGTCCCGCCGTACTTCCGGTAGGCCCTGGGCGGCGGCACGTCGTTGGCAATCGCGCCCAGCACGTTCGCACCGGCGCGCTCCAATCCGTCGAGCGCGAGCATTCCCAGCTCGCGCACCGACTGGTTCATCCTCAGCACCAGCAGCGTCGCGTCCGCCGACGCCGCCAGCACCCGCGCATCGGTAAACATCATCAGCGGGGGGGAGTCCACGATCACCCGGTCGAACCCCTCGGCCAGCGTGCGCATCAGGCGGTCGAACCGCTTGCCCGTCAGCAGCTCCGACGGGTTGGTCGGCACGGGGCCGCAGGGCAGCAGGTGGAGGTTGGGCACATCCGTGGGGACGATCGCCTCCCGGAGCTTGGCTTCACCGCTCAGGACGCTCGTCAGGCCCGCGCCCGCGTCGGCCTCGAAGATCAGGTGCTGCACCGGCTCGCGCAGGTCGCAGTCCACCACCAGCGTCCGCTCGCCCGCGTGGGCGAAGGCGATCGCCAGGTTGCTCGCCGTCGTGGATTTCCCGTCCCCTTCCATCGGGGAGGCCAGCAGGATCGTCCGGGCCTTGCGCGCCGAACCCAGGTAGAGCGACGTCCGCACCGAGCGGTAGGCCTCGGCGACCGGCGAGCGCACGTCGAGGCGCACCATCTGTCCCCGCGTCACCGGCGACAGGCGCTTGCTGATCCGCGGCACCACCGCCACCACCGCCGTCCCCAGCACCGAGATGATCTCCTGCGGGCTGTGCCACCGCGCGTCCCGCCACTCGCCCAGGAGCGCCGCCCCGATCCCCAGCAGCCACCCGAACATCAGGGCCGCCCCCATCACCAGCATCCGGTTGGGCTTGACCGGCCGCTCCGCCACCCGCGCGGGCTCGAGCACCTGCACGTTCAGCGGCGCGGACTTCACATCGTCCACGCTGATCTCGGCGATCCGCTGATCCAGCAGCTCGCACTTCTTCTGGATCCGATCGACTTCCCCCTCCAGCCGCAGGTACTCGGCGGCCACCGGGGTCAGCGCCAGCGCGTGCGCCTGTTCGGCGTCCAGGGCTTCGTGGAGCCGCTTCTCCTTTTCCGCCGCGATGCCCCGCAGGCTCGCCAGCGCGGCTACGTGGGCGTCGGCCATCGCCCGTTCCTTTTGCGCGATCCGCCGGGTCAACGAGTCCAGCGCCGCCTGCAACACCTGGTACCGCGGGTGGTTAAATCCCACCACCGGCACGCTCGACGCCAGGGTCAGCGCGGTCTGGATCAGTTGCCGCCGCAGCTCTTCATATTCGTAATCCCCCGAATCCCGTCCCTTGGCCTGCTGATCGGTGACGAATGCCGAGATCGCCAGCGGCGAGAGCAGCATCTCCCGGGCGCAGCGCTCCTGCGCCCGCAGCTCGATCGTGGCGATCTCCGCCGCCGTCAGCGACCCGGACAAGGATTCGATCCGCTCCCACGACGGGTTCCCCTTATCTTCCTTGAAGGAGAGCACGCCATTGTTCCGCCTGGCGTCGAGCATGGACGCGACGCACGTGGCGCGGTGTTGCTCGAGCTGGTCTTTCTCCTGTTGCAGGACCCGCACCATCTCGGTGCCGGTCGCCCGCTGGTGTGCGGACTGATCGGCCAGGTAAGCGTCGATCACGCAGTTGACGAACGTCGCCGCCTCGTCGGGCCAGGGGGACTCCATCGTCACCACGACCACGTCCGACTTGCGGCCGGCTTCCACCTTGAGCGCGTTCCCCCGGCGCAGCCACGCCACCGGATCACTGCCGGCGCCGGCGAACGTCGCCATCGACCGGTAGTTGGCCGCATCCAGCGCCCGCGCGAGGACCGGGGTCGAGCGGAACACGTCCACCTGCGTGGGCAGGTAGGTCTCCGAGGGGGTGAGGAAGGTCGGTCCCTGGGCAAACGCCCGGGGCGCCTGTTGCCGGATCAGGACGGTCGCGCTCGCGCTGTACACGCGCGTGGCACAGAGCAGGTACAGCCCCGCCAGCAGACCGCACCCGACCATCACGCCCAGCAACGTCCATCGCCGTCGCCACAAGACTTGAAGGAGCGGGACCGACGACGACGAAGCCGCCGGCGCCGGTGCGGAACCGGACCAGGCCCGCAGGGCCGCCGCCGGGCGCGCGTCTACGCGCGTCACGGCCTGCACGGAATCCGTGCCCACCTCTGGTCGGATTTGCTGCATGGCACAACGTCTGATCTTCGACGTGCACGAAACGCGCCGCGCGGACCGACGAACCGGCTTCGTCACATCCGCGATGGCTCACCCAAGCGCCGTGTGGTGCGCGGAAAAGCGTCTCACCAACTGCGTATCCACGGCGGACCGTCATCGTCGCAAAATCTGCCGCGGACGCGGGCGATCCTATGCTTGTCATATGGAGACTCGCAATGGCAAAAAGGACTCGCGCGCAAGACATGATCGCGCGTGGTCACGATCTAATCGCTGAAACTGATACGTTCGGTATCGTCCGCACAATTGCCTTGCCAACTCTTCTGAAAATGGGAAAGATGCGCTGTCTGGAGAGAGCCGCGCCCGATCCTCGCAGAGCGAACTCGGCCGGCCCGTTTCTGCCGATCAAACCGTCTGTACCAATCGCGACCATTCGAGTCGCTCGATCTTCAACTCCATCGCGAAAAATGCCCCGTATTCGTCTAGGAAACTTCCGCATTTTCTGGCAATCTTCTGCTCGTTCACGCCAAATCGTGGGAGATCGCGAATATGTCGTCTTTTCAGGGGATGCACCCGCTCGAACCCCGCCTGTTCCTTTCCGTCGCCAGACCCAACCTGACGCTCAGCGACAGCCGACTGCTCTTCAACCAGCAACAGAACACCGCCGGCCGGGCCCGGTATGTAACGCTCACCAATACCGGGCGTGCGCCGCTGACCCTCGGATCGATCTCGCTGGCTGGCGCGGATGCGTCACAATTCACACTCAGCAAGCGCCACGTGCCCTCGACGCTGGCGCCCGGCGCGTCGGCCAGCGTCCGCGTCGGGTTTGCTCCGACCAACTCGCGCGTCTTTGCCGCGACGCTTCAGGTCGCCAGCAGCGACCCGGACACGCCGGTCGCGTCGGTCCCGCTCAGCGGGCTGGGGACGACCGGAAAGTTCGAGACCAACGAGCCCTCGCTGCAGGAAGTCCTCGACACCCTCCAGATCCCGGTGAACGTCGGCGACAACCAGCCCACGACCAGCGCGCTGGACGGCCCGGGGCCCAGTGACGAGGTCGCGATGCCGCTGCTGCGCAAGGCCGGGCCCGGTCCCGTCCGCGTGACCCTGCTGGCGGCCTTCACCTGGGAAGATGACCCGATCATGAGCCTGGGCTGGTACCGCGCGAAGGGTCTCAGCCAGCGCTCGCTGTTCACCGTGCAGTCGGGCAACTCGCAGACGGTCAACCCGACGGTCACGGGGACGACGCGCTTCGACCCGGGGAGTGTAACCTTTGGCCTCTTCTCGCATTGGCCGATCGAATCGCACGGGGACGTCTTCAGCCAGGACGCGCTGAACACCTGGGATCACACCGCCGACAACAAGCACAAGATTCGGTTCTACCCGTTCAAGAAGTCGTACGGCCGGGTCGTGCCGAACACCTACGTCGTCGCGATGGAAGAGGCCTTCAACAGCGATTTCCAGGACGCCGTCCTGGTGATCGAGAACGTCATGCCTTACGACGCGGTGGTGGCCCCGACGACCCTCGTGGCCACACCGGCGACCCCGACGGCGATCGACCTGAGCTGGGATGATGACAACGCCTACGAGACCGGCTACGTGATCGAGCGGTCGCGGAAGAAGAACGGGACTTACGAGACGGTCGCGACCCTGGCCGCCGGCAGCACCTCCTATCACGACACCCACGTCGTGGCCGGAACGCGGTACTATTACCGTGTCCGGGCGATCAACGGGCAGGGCACGTCCGCCCCGAGCCCGCGCGCCGTCGCGACGGCATAGGAGGCCTCATGAGGTCGGCACTTGTCTTGTGCGTGGTCCTGGCGCTGTCGAGCACCGCTGGGGCGCGGGAACTGGTCGAGGGAGCATCGGTCAACGTCGACGGGCGCACGGTGACGCTCACTCGCCTCGACACGCTTGCCTATGTGGAGAGCGACTTCACCCGGCGGTTCAAATTCGACTCCTACGACAATCCCAAGCTCAAGGCGTTGCGCACGCGTTACCACCTGGACGAGGTGGTGGCGCCTGGCAAGGACGAGTTCGAGCGGCAACTGCTGCTGCTGGATTGGGTTAATCACCGCTTCAAGAAGTTCGGTCGTCCGACCTCAGAGGCCCGCGGCGCCCTGGACATCCTGACCGCCATCGACCAGGGGAACGCCTTCTTCTGTTCGCATTACGGCGACGTTTTCGTCTCCGCCGCCGCCAGCATGGGATGGGTCGATCGCGCCCTGGCGCTGCGGCGGCCGGACAACGTGGGTCAGGGCAGCACCGAACACACCTCGACCGAGATCTGGTCGAACCAGTACGGCAAGTGGATCATGCTCGACCCGACCTTCGCCATGTACGCCCAGAAGAACGCCACCCCCCTAAACGCGTTCGAACTCCGGCAAGAGTGGTATTACAACGACGCGCGGGACGTGGTGTTCGTGCTGGACAAGGACCACAAGCGGGTTCGCAAATCGGACATGCCGGTCTTTCGCGGCCGCTACGCCGGGTTCGGCGACCTCAATTTCGACCCGTCGGCCATCATCGTGTACGCGTTCATCGGGTACATCCCCAACACGAACTTCATGGACGGGGGACCCGATTACGGGAAGATGTTCATCACGCGCGACAAGCTTTGCGAGGGGACCAACTGGCACAAGCGGATCGCGCCCGCGGACCCGGCGAAGGATCCGTACTTCCCGATCGACCAGGCGGCGATGACGCTGACGGCGGAGGCGGGGGGCGCCAGCGTCCATGTCGCGCTCAAGACGCTGACGCCCAATTTCAAGACGTACCTGGCGCGGATCGACGGGGGGGAGTGGAAGGCGGTCGGGGATGCGTTCGAGTGGACACCCCACGCGGGGGCGAACCGGTTGGAAGCCAAGACGGTGAACCGGTTCGGGGTGGAGGGGCCGATGTCGGTCGCCCAGATCGAGGGGCGGTAGTCGCGATCCGTCGTCCCGCTCAACTTTCTGTGCCAGCGCGTCCTTGTCATCCTGAGAGTTTGTGAAGTAATTGAGAACTGAATCAGGAAAGTGCCTCTTGCGCGGCGAAAACACGGGCGGGACGCCCGTGCCACGTAATTCCTTCACGCGCTCTGAGGGAGCCTAGCGGCGACCGAAGGATCTTGCCGCGAATGGACGACCATTTCCCCTCGCGGCCAGATCCTTCGCTTCGCTCAGGATGACGATTGGGCGCCAGTCGGTAAGACCGACGTTAAGTCAAATCATAACGCCGGCGGCGCGGCGCTGGGGCTGGGTTCGAGGGTGATGACGATCGACTTCGACGCCGGTTGGTTGCTCCCGTCGGCCGTATTGCGGATCGGGACCAGGACGTTGGTCTCGGGGAAGTAGGCGGCGGCGCACCCGCGCGCGGTGGGGTAGGGCACCAGGCGGAACCGGGGGGCCCGGCGCTCCTCGACGGTGCCGTCGGCCGCGGTCCACTCGCTCACGAGGTCGACCACGTCGCCG
>DATBFY010000491.1:0-8381 GCA_036558265.1 Tepidisphaeraceae bacterium
TTTCGCGACCGTGTAACTGACCTGTTGGGGCATAACCATTGAGTCTCCAGCCCGCCGCGTCAAAGAACATCCTTGAACCTCGGCGCGCACAACCGCGTGCAAATGACTCTTAATCCTGCCTTTACGTTTCTTCAAGAAGAATATCGACAGGATGAATTCCAACTTCATGTAACGGAATCATGCGGTTGCCCCACCACCCTCCCCTCCCGACGGGCGGGGGTGGCCCGGCTGCGGCGTTTTCCGGGACGGTGTAGGCACCGCGATAGCGGTGAAATCGGCTTCCGGGCCGCTTTGCAGTCAAAGCTTCATCGTCCACGCGAGACCGGAGATTCTGATCCAAGCGCCGTTTCTTGGATCAGAATCGTAGGTTCGCGCCCCCCGAGCGCCGAATCCTCTGATAAGAAAAGACGACTCACCGCCGCCCTCGACTCCTCGAACGCTCGTTCTCTCAAAATGCGGGCGATTGCCTCTCTTCTCGAAAAGACCCTTCGTCGGCAACGCCTCCTCAAAATCAGGATGACGGCGCGACTGCTTCCGCCACAAGCCCCATCGCCTCCACGATCGTCCGCGCGATCTTGTCGAGCGTCTCGAAGCTCGGGCTGGCCAACAGCACGATCACCGTGCTCGGTCTATTAGGCAGGTCCTTCGTCAGCACCTGGAGTTGATACATCGACCCGATCGCCAGTTCGACCGGACGCACTCGCACGGCGGCGATCTCGTACGCCCCGATCATCCGATCCACCGGCTCGTCGAGCGGATTCTGAACGTGCAGCACCGTGGGGTCGGCCACGAAGACGATCGGATCGCGGCTGCGTCGAATCGCCCGCCGAAGGTAAATCGCGCCGATCGCAAACAGGGCCACCAGCACCGGAGCTACAATCCACGACCCTGTGACCACCATCGCGTAAAGGGCGACCAGACCACAGCCGGCGCAGATCGCGGTCGGTAGGGCGAGCGTGAAGACCAACCGCTTGGGCGTGTCCGGCGCGATCGTGATCGACACCCGGTTACCCAGCTGGCTGATCCGCACAGAGCCGGGCTCCAGCGGACGCGTGTAGTCGAGAACCGGCGCTGCTCCAGACATCCTCTCCCATCCCATTTAATTCACTCCCTCAACGCCTCGGGAACCCCCAATCCGCCATCGTAAGCGCCGCGATCGCCTTTTCGCGTGGCGGATACGGCCGGTGAACGACTGCCGCTGGTAAGCAGCACGCCAGCGACCAAGCCGCGCCGTCTCAGACTCTGTTCCCTCGAAGTCCACAGGCAGGCAGACCTCCGTCGCATAACGTAGTGCCGTTCACTGACTGCGGCCGCGCCGACGACCATTGTGAATCACAGTAAACGCTCCGCGGCCACGGTATAGTGCAGCGGCGGCTTAGCTCGTCTGCGGGAACGGCTCCGCCGTGAACAGCCGCGGCGCACCTGGAGAACCCAATGCCGCCTTCCATTCCTTCCGCCGGTCCAGTTGCCTCAACGCCCAGCGGAACGCCGTGAGCGACGTCCGCGCGCCGAGCCAACCCAGCCCGTCGGTCCGAAGGATGCTCATGACCTCCGCGAACTCCTTCCGCATGACGCGCGGGTCCTCGCTCTGACGCCACCAGTGGTCGTGCGGCTGCGGACACCGCCCGAGAAGGCGATCCACGACGCCGCGGTCCGGGGGTCGGAAGAACCCCAGCCGCTGCACGAGGTCGGACAAGCACTCCGGCGATTGCGGCTCGCCATCCGGGACGCGCCATGACGGCGGAAAGTGGTCGCGGTTGAACACGGCGAGGTTGACCGTGAACCGCCCGATCGACCACCCTTTCTGCCCGATTTGGAACTCGATGATCTGGGTCGAGCGCGTCCGCTCGTGCTCGACCACGCGGCGGAAGATCTGCCACTCGCCCAACGTGAAACCCTCGGCGGCGAGGGCCGGGACCACGTCGGCGCCGAACTGCCGGTCGAACTCGCGAAGCGCTGCGGACGGCATACGGTGTCGTGGCGAACTAACGTAGGGCCGATCAACGGCCGGAGCCGCGCCCGGCAGCGCTCGGACGAGAGAAACTATACCCGCGGCTCCGGTCCCTTGCATTGGCGGGTTATCCGGCACGGCCAGACCGGCGAGCCGACAGCACGAACAGCGCGATGCCCGCGCCCGCGAATGCCAGCGCGAAGTAGGTCGTCGGCAGACTTAGAAGCGGGCGAGGAACGTACGCCTGGCCGTTGAAAGGCGGGTAGTCGAACACGGTCCCGGCAGGACGCGTCGCTGCCTGCGCACGCGTGGTCCGCTCGAACTGCTGGTACGCAGGCGTCGGAGTCGCGAGTTTCCGTGCAAGTACGTAGCTCATGAAGCTGCAGTAAAGTGCCGCGACAAAGCAGCCCGCCATCAGCCACGCGATGACCCGCCGCAACTGCCACCGGTCAGGATGCGCCGACGGGCGTTGGTAATCAATCTTCGGTGACTCGAGCGACATCCTTAGTGCCGAATAACCATTGAGTCTCCATCGCCTCGCGTCAAAGAACACCTTGAACCCCGGCGCGCACAACCGCGTGCAAATGACTCTTAATCCTGCCTTTAGGTTCCTTCAAGAAGAATATTGACAGCATGAATTCCAACTTCATGTAAGGGAATCATGCGGTTGCTCGATCGCCGCGGTCGCGTCCCACATCAACGAGGAAATGGAGTCGGGAAGTCAAGGAATTCGACCCGTCATTCCCGCCGCGCCGAATCGCTCCCTCACGGCCTCGGAAACCCCCAATCCGCCGCCAGCGAATCCGCCGCGTGCTCCGGGTCCTCCCCCTGGTGCCGCCCCCCGTTCCGTAGGTGCGCGTGCGCCAGCTCGTGCGCGATCACCCACCGGATAAACTCGTCCGGCCGGCGCCGCAGCGTCCGCTTGAGCACCACGCACCGGCTCGGCCGACGCGCCGCCGGCGCCGCCAGCGGGATCTCCAAGCCCCCCGGCCCCGGCTCGTAATCGCAGATCATGAACGACGGGTCGGTGAAAAAGTCCCGCTGCACGTGCGGCGGCAACGCCGCGAACACCGTCCGCACATGCCTCCCCAACGTCGCCTCGATCGAGAACGACGCCAGCCAACTCTCAAATCCAATAAGCGGCGGCAACCCCATGCCGATCGATTCTAGGGATCCACACCCCAATTCCAAACGTGCGGGCTAGCGGCTTCGGCAGCTAGCTCTTCCGAACAAAGGAACCCTGTAACACCTGAGAAAACCTTATCTTACACCAGCACCGCAAATTTCCTGATTTTTGAGGAATTTTCCCGCATTTCAGCCTGTTCCCCACCGCGTATCGTTGCGCCTCGTGGGTGGCGCGCACCCCGCGCGTGCGGGGCTTCACGTCGCCGGTGACCCAACGGGCACCGACAAGGGAACCAGAGGAGGTCGGATATGCGGCACACGTTCAAATGGGCCTTGGGACTGGCGCTGGCCGTCTGCACGTCTTCGGCGCTGGCCGCCAGTCAAACCTTCAATCTCAACGCCAACGGCATTAAGGAGGTCAGCGCCGCCGGTGTGCCCGGCCAGGGCGACCCCGACGCCACTGCCATCGGGACTCTTACCCTGGATGACGGCACCGGCGGCACCACGGGAACCGCCACCTTCAATGTCACCTTCGCCAACCTCGATTTCCCCATCACCGGCTACCACATCCACCAGGCGCCAGCCACCACCACCGGCTCGATCATCCTCGATTTCCAGGCCCGGATGACGGCCGAGAGCATCCGTAACGGCAACAGCTTCGTCGGCACCGTCACCGGCTTGAACTCCACGACCATCGACAACGTCCTCACCAACCCCAGCAATTTCTACATGAATTTCCACAACGGGACGTTCCCCGGCGGTGCCGTACGCGACCAGCTACCCGAGCCCGGCTCGCTCTGCCTCCTGGCCCTGGGCGGTATGACCGCCCTCTTGTCGCGGACGAGAAAAAGAATTTGCAACCCGCGCAACATCCCCTAAATTGACACTGACGGAGAGGGCGAACCCCGGCTAGCGCGCAAGCGCCGGTCGGGGTTCTGTTTTAGGACTTCGCGTTCTTCAGCCGCTCCCGCAGGATCGTCAGCACCATCGCCTCTTCCGGTTTAAGCCGCTTCAGCTCGCCCTTGAGGCGCCTTTCGACCTTTCGCCTCAGCATCCCCAGCAGCGTGCCGTCCAGGTACGAGTCGACGATCGCCGGGTGGATGTAGCATTTGCGGCAGACTGCCCGGGTGTTACCCAGTTTCGCAGCCACCGCCTCCACCGCCCTCACGATGTTCTTCTTCGCCATCGCCTGCGAGTCGAATTCCTTCAGCTCCCCAAGCGCCATCGCCGCCAGTACCGTGCCCGCCCAGGTGCGAAAGTCCTTAGCCGTGAATTCCTCCCCCGCGATCGCACGGATGTAATCATTGACGTCGGTCGAGCCGATGTCGCGCACGTTGCCGGCCTCGTCCAGGTATTGAAGCAACTCCTGCCCCGGCAGGTCCTGGCACTGCTTGACGATCCGCGCCAGCCGCGGGTCCTCCAGGTCGATCTCGTGTTCGATTCCCGATTTCCCGCGAAAACGCAGGCGGATCTTCGAACCGTTGATTCGCGCGTGCTTGTCCTGAAGCGTCGTCAACCCGTAGGAGCGATTCGACTTCGCGTACTCCTCATTCCCCACGCGGATCAGCGTCGTTTCCAAGAGCCGCACCACCGTCGCCAGCACCTTCTCCCGCGGCAGACCGGGCCTGCGCAGGTCCCGTTCGAGGCGCCGCCGCATCTCCGGCAGGGCGCGGGCGAACGCGATCATCCGGCTGTACTTGGTCTGCTCGCGCACCGCGCGGAAGCGCGCGTGGTAACGGTACTGCTTGCGGCCGCGGGCGTCGTAACCGGTGGCCTGTAGGTGACCCGCCGAGTCGGGGCAAATCCAGACTTCGCTCCAGGCAGGGGGGATGACCAGTGATTTGATCCGCCGCAGGGTCTCTTCATCGCGAATGGGCTTTCCGTGGGGGTCTACATAGTTGAAGCCGGTACCGGCCCTGCGGCGCCGGATGCCAGGGGTCTCATCTGAGACGTACGTCAATGAAACCGACGAGGCCGCTGCGACGGGGTCGGCCGGCGGTGCACTGGGAATGGGGATCTCGCGCCTCGGCTTCCAGGACGCCGGAAGGCGTTTGTGCTTCAGACGTTGCGAGACAGGTGCGCTGGCGGGCATGGGCGGGCTCATGCGAGCGCCGTGCCAGAACCTTGGGACTGCCCCATTGAGGCGGTGCGCAGAAAGCCGATTGACAGGCGACCTTAAGTTAGTTAGTGCTATAAAACAAGAGGCGCGCGATGGCGATCACGCACGTTGCCAACTGGTATGCCGGGTGGGGACTGGTCCTGAGCGCCTTCGTTGTCGGCGCCGCCCTGGGGTTGTTCTTCCATCACGACGGTTTCCTCGGGGGCTACGCGTCATTCCGCCGACGGGTTGTCCGACTCGGGCACATCGCCCTGGCGGCGCTGGGGATGATGAACGTGCTGTACGCGCTTTCGCCCTGGCCGGTGGTCGCGCGGTGGAACGCGGGATGGGCGGGACTTCTCTGGATCATCGGTGCCGTGGCGATGCCGGCGGTCTGCTTCCTGACCGGCTGGCGGGCATCGTGTCGAAACCTGTTCTTCATCCCCGTCGCGTCCCTGGTCGCGGCGGTGGTCCTGACCTTGATCGGGTGAATTATGCGAATCGGTTTCCTGGCGATGAGCGGCGTTCGGGCGCACGATCCGGTGCTCTTAAAGCTTGGGCTGACGCTCCCCGGGTTCGTCGAGCGGAGCAAGACGGTGGCGCAACTGCCCAGTCTCGGGCTGCTGTACCTCGCCGCCTGCACGCCCCCGGGACATGACGTGCGGTATTTCGAAGCCGAGCGCGATGGTGCCGAGCCGGCCGAGGTCTACACCTGCGACCTGGTCGCGATCAGCACCTTCTCGGCGCAAATATTTGAAGCCTACGCGATCGCCGATCGCCTGCGCGCCGCCGGCGTGAAGGTGGCGATGGGCGGATTGCACGTGAGCGCCTTGCCGGAGGAGGCGGCGGCCCATGCCGACTACGTGATCATCGGAGAAGGGGAAAACGTCTGGCCGGCGGTCGTAGGGTCGGCGGAACGTGATCTGGATCGCGGTCGGATCTTCGATGCCCGGGATACCGGGCCGGTGGACGTCAAGCAGTTGCCCGTGCCGCGGTATGACCTGCTGGGCGACCGGCCTTACAACCGCTTCACGGTGCAGACGACTCGTGGGTGCCCGTGGCGGTGCGACTTTTGCGCCTCGACGGTCATGTTGTCGCACCGATACCGCCGCCGACCTGTCGAAGACGTGGTCCGCGACATCCGGGCAATTCAGCAGGTCCGAGAGCGTCCGTTCATCGAGTTCGCCGATGACAACACGTTCGTGGACAAGGAGTGGGGCAAGGAACTCTGCCGGCAGTTGATCCCGCTGCGCATCAAGTGGTTCACGGAGACGGACGTCACGGTGGGTGACGACGGGGAGCTACTCGACCTGATGCGTCGCGCCGGGTGCCGGCAGGTCTTGATCGGCCTGGAAAGCCCCGCCCCCGGCCCACTGGCGGGCATCGAGATGAAGGCCGACGTCAAGCGAAAATGGGCGAGCCACTACGTCGAGCGCCTGGCGGCCATCCAGGGGCACGGCGTGACGGTGAACGGGTGCTTCATCCTGGGGCTGGACGGGCATACGACTTCGATCTTTGAACAGGTGTTGGATTTCAGCGTCGCGCATCATCTGTACGACGTGCAGATCACGGTTTTGACCGCGTTTCCGGGCACGCCGCTTTACGCGCGGCTGTTGCAGGAGGGACGGATCCTCGCGCCGGGGCGGTGGGATCTGTGTACGCTGTTCGACGTCAATCACGAGCCGCGGGGGATAACGGCGAGGGAGTTGCGGGAGGGGATGTACTGGTTGTCGGAGCGGCTTTATAGCGCGGAGACGACGGCGGAGCGGCGCAGTGGGTTCTTTCGGGGTGTACGCAAGAGAGCGGCGAGCAAGCTCGCCCGCTAAAAGTCTTGTGGGTTAAGGTTCTGTGGGCATCGCGACGGCTGGCGGGAATTCGTTACAATCCGCCGCCGAGATGACCTCGGTGCGGCTGGAACATCTTTCGAAGTCGTTCGGGAGCGTCGTGGCGGTGGACGACGTGAGCCTGGACATCGAGGCGGGGGAGATCTTTTTCCTGCTGGGGCCGTTGGGCTGCGGGAAATCGACGCTGCTGCGGTTGATCGCGGGGCTGCACGAGCCGACAGCGGGGCGCATCCTTTTCAATGACCGCGACGTAACATCGCAGGGGACGGACCGGCGCAACGCGGTAATGGTCTTCCAGTCCTACGCGCTCTGGCCGCACATGAGCGTGGAGGAGAACGTCCGATTCGGGCTGGAGGTGCGGCACGTGCCGCGGGCGGAGCAGGCCACACGCGTGGCGGAAGCGATTCGGCTGGTGCAGCTTGAGGCGCTGGCGAAGCGCAAGCCCAACGAACTCTCGGGCGGTCAGCAGCAGCGGGTGGCGCTGGCGCGGGCGCTGGTGGTACACCCGGATTGTTTGCTCTTAGACGAGCCGCTCTCGAACCTGGACGCGAAGCTGCGGCTGGAGATGCGCACGGAGATCCGGCGGATCTGTCGCAGCGCGGGGCTGACCGCGATCTACGTGACCCACGACCAGAAGGAGGCGCTTTCGATCGCGGATCGCATGGCGGTGCTGAACAAGGGGCGGATCGAGCAGGTGGGGCGGCCGCAGGATCTTTACTTGAGGCCCGGCAACGTGTTCGTCGCGAACTTCATGGGGGAGACGAACCTCCTCGCGGGGACGGTTCGCCAGGTAGACGGCGGGCGGACGGCGGTGCAGACGGCGATCGGGACAATTCACTCTGCGACATCCGCGGCGGACGTCCGCGAGGGCGAGAAGGTCACGATCAGCCTGCGGCCCGAGGCGGTGCGGATCGGCGATGTCCCCACCGGCGCCGATCGGCCAAACGTCTTCGATGCGACGGTACACGACACGGTTTACCTGGGGGAGGTCGCCCAGCACCAGGTGAGCATTGGGGTTGACGGGAGGGAGAGGACGCTGAAGGCCTTCGAGCTCAACCCGAAGATCGTCGCCCGCGACGACGCCCGTGAGCCCGCGCGCATCTGGTTCGAACCGGCGGATGTGGTGGTGTTGAAAGAGTGATCCGTAGCGCGGGCGCCTCGCCCGTGTCTTTGAAAAAATCACGGGCGGGGCGCCCGTGCTACGAGATGTTGAGAAATCTCTCGATCTTCTTGTTGCTCGCAGCCATCGTCGCGCTGCCGTTCCTCTTGCGCAAGGACGAGCCGACGGGAAACTGGCACGAGGGTGACCCGACGCTGACCATCGTGACGCCGCACAACGAGGCGATCCGCTACGAATTCGAGC
>DATBFY010000492.1:0-6461 GCA_036558265.1 Tepidisphaeraceae bacterium
GCGCTCCTTGCGGAAGGCGCGGCGGCGGTCGTCCTGTTCCTGGCGTCCCCGGTGCGCCGTGTCGGACCAGATCTTCTTCATCTGCTCCTGCTGATCGGGTCGGAGGTTGAGCTCGGCAGTGAGCCAGCCGTGACGGCCTGGCCCGGGCGGCACCAAGGTGGTCGGCGCGACCAGCGACTCGGGCGCCACATGCGTCCGCAGCGCGACGACCCAGCCGGCGGCGAAGGCGATGACGAATCCGACCACGACGATCAACTTAGCCATCGACGCTCACCGCCTCTCCGTGCCGCCGCTCCCGGCGGACAGGTCGTCCGCCATCCACTGCGCGACCTGCACCAGTTCCGAATTGCCCTCCGCCTGCGCCACGGCGGCGGGCGGGGTGGTCGCGTTGACCTCCCAAGCCGTCGGTCGGGCGGCGGTCGCGACACCACCGGTCTGGCGATCGGGCGGCCAGCGCATCAGCGACAGCGACCCGACCAGCAGCACGGCGGCGGCCGCGGTCAGCCAACCGGCGACTCGAACCATCCCACGCTCCTGCGCCGCGTGGAAGGCGCCGTGAAACCGGGAAACGGAGCGGTCGGGCATCGCCGGGAACGGCGCCTGGGCGATGATCGCCGACAGTGCCTGCAGCTCGGCAAGCAGCGCCGCGCAATCGGCGCAACGCTGGATGTGCGCCTCCGCCGCGCGGCTGCGGGCGGCGTCCAGTTCCCGGTCGTGATAAGCATGAACCTCGGCGGCCTGTTCGCACATCATGGCTGCTGGTCCGGTGAAACGCGCGTCCCCTGATTTACCGTTCGATCGCTCGGCACCAATCCGAACGACACCTGATTTAATCCGTCCGCTAGGCCGCAAGCGGCGAGGCGGGCTACTGGAGATAACCCTTGAACCGTTCCCGCAGCTCGGCCCGGGCGCGGTGGAGACGGGATTCGACCGTCCCGCGCGGCACGCCGATGGTCGCGGCGATCTGCTCGTAACTCAGTCCCTCGACTTCCCGCAGGACGATGACCTGCCGGTGTTCGGGCGAGAGGACGTCCAGCATGGCGGCGAGGTCGAGCCGGGCCTCGGCGCCGGCGACGCCGGAGGTACGCGGCGCGGTCGGCGGCGTCTGGTCCGATAATGCGACGCGTCCCGCCAGCGCCGGATGCCGCTTCTTGCGTCGCAACATTGCCGCGCGCCGCACCAGGATCTGCACCAGCCACGTTCGGACCGCCGACTCACCTCGAAAATGGGAATTCAGAGCGGCGACGAACGTCTCCTGGACCAGGTCTTCGGCGTCAGCGGCATTACCGGACAGCGAGAACGCGATACCATATAGATAGCGCGCGTGCCGCGCGACCAGTTCCCGGAAAGCGGCCTCGTTCCCGTGGACGATCCGCCGCATTAATTCGGCATCATCGGACACGGCTGCCGCCTCCTCCGATGCCGGGGCCCGGGCTGTGCTGTCGAGGGTACTGTTGCCGGCCAAGGTCATTTTCTTCCGTCTCGTGCGGAGATTTTTCGGGCGGCGAAGTGCCGGGCAGTCCGGACGGGGAGGTGGTGCCTCCCCCTTCGGGCGTAACGCGTAAACGCCGGACGGGCGGTTCTATTGCAACGCCGGCCGCGCCTCCGCCAGGCCGGTCCCGCGTTGCGTTCATTCCCGACATGGATAAAACTCGCAGCCGATGAGCCTGTTGTACCGCGCCGGCCGCCGGATCGGCCGGTTCATCTTCTTCTGCACCATGCGCGCCGCGGTGGACAACCCCCAGGCCCCTCGCCGTCAGGGCGGCTTCGTTCTTGCCGTCACCCACTTGTCCCACCTCGAGCCGTTCTGCTCCAGCACGCTCAGCCGGCGCCAGATCGACTGGGTGACCCGGAAGGAATTTTTTCACCCGCGTCCGATCGCCTGGCTGCTCAGGGCGATCCACGCGATCCGCGTCGACCGCGAGGGCGTTCCGATCTCGACCATCCGGACGGCGGTCCACCGCCTTCGCCAGGGCCGGGTGGTCGGCATCTTCCCCGAGGGCGGGGTGCGCACGGGAGCGGAGGCGGCGATCCGCGGCGGATCGATCCGCAAGGGCTGTTGCTCGATCGCGATCCATGCCAACGCCCCGGTCATCCCGTGTGTCATGCTCGGCACTCATACGCTCAACGCCCTGGGGCCGTGGCTGCCGTTCCGCCGCGGTCGAATCTGGGTGGCCTACGGCGAGCCGATTTTCCCACCGTCGGGGGTAAAGTCGACCCGGATGACGCGCGAGCGACTTGCCCGTGAGATCGCCGGCGCGTTCCGACAACTGTACACCCGGCTGTGCGAGCGATACCAGATCTGTGATTCGAGTGTGCCGTGACCCGCTCCCCCGCGTCGCGCACGTGCGCCATGTCCGACACGTTCTACAAGATCGTCCGCTGCCTGGGTTATCCGGCGTTCGGGGCGTCGGCCCGGCCCACGGTGCTGCACGTCGATCGCATCGATCGCCGCGGCCCGCTGATCATCGCGCCCAACCACCTCAGCCCGTATGACGTCCCCTGCCTGATGGCCAGCACGCGCCAGGCGCTGGATTTCGTCTCGATCGTCGAGTTGTTCCGCAATCCCGTGAGGGCGTGGTTCTTCGGCGCGATGAACGCGCTGCCGCTGGATCGCCGGCGCGTCGACCCCGCGACCACGCGGCGGATCCTCGACCGGCTCGAACGGGGGCGCAAGATCGTCATGTTCCCCGAAGGGCGGATCTGCAACGCGCACAACTCGCTGCTGGCGGGCGGATCGTTCAATCCGTCGGTCGCGCGACTGGCGCGGCTCGCGGACGCGCCGATCGTCCCGTGCGTGATCCTGGCCACCGGCGCCTACGCCCGACCGACCGCCTGGCTGCCGCTGCGCCGGACGCGCTACGGCGTGATCTTCGGCGAGCCGCTGCTCGTCGGTCGCCGTGGCGACGAGCGCTCCGATTGCGCCGACGCCGCCGAACGCCTGCGCCGGGCGTACCGCGAATTGTACGCCCAATTGCACGACGCGTCGGGACTGACGGTGCACGATTCACCGTGGCGGTCGCGGCCAAGCCCGACCATGCCCGATTGCCCGATTGACGCGGGCGCGCCGCACCGCTAAGTTCGGACTCGGATGGCCATGGAAGATTTGACGTTCCGCCCGGTGGTCATCGCGCCCACCTTCAACAACGCCCGGACGCTCGCCCCGATCGTCAGCCGCATCCGCGCGAGCGGCTACCCGCTGATCGTGGTTAACGATGGCTCGTCCGACGACACCGCCCGGATGCTGATTGAAATGGATCGCGATGCGCCGACCCCGCTCATCGTGCTCAACCACCGCAAGAACCGCGGAAAGGGCACGGCGTTGCGGACCGGCTTCGCCGCCGCGCGCCTGGCCGGTTACACTCACGCGGTCACGATCGACACCGACGACCAGCACGACCCCAGCGAGATCCCCCGTCTGCTCGACGCCGCCCGACGATCGCCCCACGCGCTGGTCCTCGGCCGCCGCGACCACCGCGCCGACGGCTACCCCGCGCGCAGCCGCATCGGCCGGGGCATCTCCAACCTTTTCGTCCGACTCGAATCGGGCGTGCGCGTCGACGACAGCCAGTGCGGCTTCCGCGTCTATCCGCTGGGCCTGCTGATGACGGTCCGCTGCGGCAACGGCTACTACGGCTTCGAGACCGAGATCATCACCCGCGCCGGCTGGGCCGGTTGCCCCGTCGTGCAGGTGCCGGTCGCCTGCCGATACCTGCCCGGGCCCCGCCGCGTCAGCCACTTCCAGCCCTTCCGCGACAGTGCCCGCGGCGTGCTCATGCACTTCCACCTGCTCGGCCGGGCGCTGCTGCCGTTCGTCCGGCATCCGCGCTGGCCCGACGTGGCGAGCGCCCAACCCTTGATCATCGGCCCCAAAAAGCCGCTCCTCCGGAGATTCCTGGATTGGATCAACCCCCGCCAGGCCTGGCGTCAGCTCCGGCAGAACCAGCTCGGACGCAGCGAGATCGCCGCGGGCCTGGCGCTGGGCGTCTTCATCGCCAACCTGCCGGCGTACGGGTTCCAGTCGCTGCTGAGCCTCTACGCCGCGCGCCGCCTTCACCTGCACCCGCTGTCGGTGCTGCTCGGCTCGCACGCGTCGACGCCACCCGTCGGCCCGCTGCTGATCGCCGCCGCGATTGCGCTGGGCCACGTCCTTCTTCACGGCTCGCTTCCGGCATTGGCCGATTTCGACCCGCGGCATGTGGGTTGGTCGCACGTCGTCGGGCCGCTGCTATTGGAGTGGATGATCGGCGGGATCCTGCTGGGGCTGGTCCTGGCGATGCTGACGTTCGTCGTCGCCGTCGGGCTGCTGCGCTTCGTCGCCGATCGTGAGCCCGCCGCCGACCCTGCGACGGCGCCGTCGTGAGGGGGGTCGCCACTGGCAAGCCTGAGAGCTCGCCAGTGCCACGGAAAAGGGGACATCCAGAATTTCACGGTCGCAACTCGGCGTAACGGTGACCGCGTGGGGAAATTCTGGATGTCCCCTTTTTGCCTCTACAAATGGCTGCCCTTGATGCCCTCGTACGCCCGCACCCCCGTCAGCTCCGCGATGGACGCAGGCTCGAGGCCGCGATCGCGCAATGTCCGGATCAGCGGCCCAACCGCCGCCACGGTTGCCGACGGATCCCGCCTGACGTTGGGCTCGATCCCGTCGTGCAGGATCAGGATGTCGCCCGCGCGCGTCGTCATCGCCAGGCGATCGACGATCCGCTGCGGGGTGGTGCGCACGCCATCGAGGCCGCGCCGCGTCCAGGTGATCAGCGTGTGCCCGTTCCGCGCCGCCGCGCGCGTCACGTGCCAGGTTCGGATGCCCATCGGGGGTCGGAACAGCGCCGGTTTGAGGCCGATGATCTGGCGGATGAGGTCATCGGTCGTTCGCACCTGTTGTTCCCAGTATCCCCGCCGCCGCATCGCGCCGAAATGGGAGTGGTCGAAGCTGTGGTTGGCGACGACGTGCCCCTGGTCGTACATGCGGCGCACGATTTGCGGGTTCCGCTGGGCGTTGCGGCCGATGACGAAGAACGTCGCCTTGGCCCCAAGCTCGGCCAGCGTGTCGAGGACCGCGGGGGTCGATTCGGGTGACGGGCCGTCGTCGAAGGTCAGCGCAAACCGGGGCTGGCCGCCCGGATCGCCGCGATGCACCACCGGCCCCCAGAACGCGCACCGGGGCGCGACCGAGACGTATGCCGCCGCCGCGGCACAGGCGCCCGCGCCGGCCACCGCCGCCGCAGCCATCGGGAGCACGGTCGCAGTCGGCGTCGCCATGTTCCAGCTTGCGAGCATCATGACCGCTCCACCAACGCATCCTGCATCGCCGTTCGCCGCTCCGTCCCGACGCGCACGACCAGCGGGATCAGGCAGAACAAGGTCCCCAGCACGCACGTGAAGACGCCCACGCCCACCGCCAGTCCAAGCGACCGCACCGCCGGAACGCTGGTCAACACCAGGGACCCGAATCCCAGGATCATCGACATCGCGCACAGGATCACGGCGTGAACGCTCGACGAAAGTTGCCGCTCGAAGACTTCCGGCGGTTCCCGCATGGCGAGTCGCGCCACGTTCACGACGAACACGCCGTAATCCACCGTGATGCCGATGAGCAGCGGGATCGTCACGAGGTTGATCATGTTCAGCCGCTGGTTCAAGAGGTGCATGACGGCCAGCGTCACCACGAGGCTGAAGACCATGGGCACCAGCGCCAGCAGCGGCTCGCGAATGCTGCGCAACTGGATCAGCAGGTACGCCAGCACCACGCCGATGGAGATGATCGTCAGCCGCGGCAGGTCGGATTGGATGGCGTTGGACATGTCGTGGCTGATCACGTTGAGACCCGTGAGCGTGGCGCCGGGGAGGCCGACGAGCGCGGCGCGGATCGTTTCGACGGCACGGCCACGCGTGGCGGCATCTTCGAGTGGCCGATCCACAAAGACCAGGGTGATCGCCTCGGTCGGCGCGGCGGCGCGCGTTGCCGTCACGGCGTCCTTCGCCAGCACGGTCTTCGCAAGTTCCGGCCTTTCCAGCAGATCGTTTACCGTCGGCGGCCGCGATTCGAGCAACAAATGCCGCAGGGCCCCGACGTACGGCTCAAACGCATCGGCGCGAAACGCGCTTTGTGATACCACCTCGCGGAAATCGGCGATCACCCGATCCACCTCGCCCGGGCCGATCGCGGTGCGTCGCTCTTGGATCAGAGACGGGTCGGGCAGCAGCGTCGCCAGGCCGTACGTCCCGACCACGCCCGCCTGGCGCACGGCATCCGTCGCCAACCGCTCGCGGACGCGGTGCGACAACTCCACCAGTTTCTCCGCCGACGCCGCCTTAAGATACACGATCATCGACCCCGGCGACGAACCCATACGCTGGGCGATCCGCGTCTGCGCGTCGAGCGCGGGGTTGGGCTGCGGGTGCATCGCCGAGAGGTCCGATTCCAATCCAAGCCAACCCCCCTTCGCCCCCACGATCGC
>DATBFY010000493.1:0-7845 GCA_036558265.1 Tepidisphaeraceae bacterium
ACCCCAACGGTTTTTGCGCGTTTCTTGCCGGCGGCGGCATCAAGGGCGGCGTACAGCACGGGGCCACGGATGAGATCGGCTTCCACGCCGTCGAAGACCCCCATTACGTGACCGACATCCACGCCACGGTCATGCAGCAGATGGGACTGGACGCCAGGCGACTTGAGGTGCCGGGACGAAAGCGATTAGAGATGGATTACGGCGAGCCAATCCAGCAGATTATTGCCTGACCCTGACCGGGCTCAACTCCGTTTGAAAGGGCGGGTAAACTCTGTGAGGGGGTTTCATTTGAGGCGCTGGTTGATGAAGCATTGGATGCGTGCTGGTTCTCGTCTTGGCCCGGCGGTTCTGGCGCTGGGGATCGTCGTATGGATCTGCGCGCGCGTGCTGGCGGCGGACGGCGCGAAACCGCTGGCGACGGCGTTGTTTACTGGCGACGTCAGGGGGATCCTCATCCAGCACTGCGTCAAATGCCACGGCGGCGAAAAGACCAAGGGCGAGTTCGACCTCACCACGCGCGAAGGGCTGCTCCATCCCGGCCAGGAAGGCGTCAACGTCGTAGCCGGGAACTCCGGCGCCTCGCGGTTGATGAAGCTGATCCGCCACGAGGATGACCCGGAGATGCCGTCGAAGGCCCCCAAGCTCCCCGACGACGCGATCGCGAAAATCGCCGCGTGGATCGACGGCGGCGCCCCCTACGACAAGCCGCTGATTGAAAAGGGCGGCGTCAAGCGCGGACACGCCGAAGTCACCGCGGCCGATCGACAGTTCTGGTCATTCCGCCCGCTCCCGAAGGAAGTTGCCCCGCCAGCGGTGAAGGAGTCGTCGTGGTGCCGCACCGACGTCGATCGGTTCATCCTCGCCCGGCTCGAGGAAAAGGGGATCGCCCCGAACGGCCCGGCCGATCGCCGCAAGCTCATCCGCCGGGCCTACCTGGATCTGCTCGGATTGCCCCCTAAGCCCGAGGTGGTCGAATCCTTCGCTAACGATCCCGATCCGCGGGCGTGGGAGCGGGTGGTCGATCGGTTGCTCGCGTCGCCGCAGTACGGCGAGCGCTGGGCGCGGCATTGGCTCGACCTGGCGCGCTTCGCCGAGAGCCACGGCTACGAGCACGATTACGACCGCTTGACCGCCTACCACTACCGCGATTTCGTGATCCGCGCCCTCGACGAAGACATGCCCTACGACCGCTTCGTCCGGCTCCAGGTCGCGGGGGACGAGATCGAGCCCAACAACCCCGAAGCCCTCAAGGCCACCGGCTACCTCGCGGCCGGCACCCACTCGACCCAGATCACGGCTGCGACGGCGGAAAAGGAACGCTACGACGAGCTCGACGACATGGCCGGAACCGTCGGCACGTCGCTCCTCGCCCTGACCGTCGGCTGCGCGCGGTGTCACGATCACAAGTACGACCCGATCCCCACCAGGGACTATTACCGCCTGATCTCGACCTTCACCACCACGGTGCGAAGCGAGCTGGACATCGACACCGACCCGGCCGGCTATCAGAACCAAAAGCGCGAGTTCGACCACAAGCATCAGCTCTTGGTCGATGCGCTGGCGAAGTTCGAGAAGGAGCAACTGCCCGGCCGATTCGACGCCTGGCTGGCGAGCGGCGCAAAAGCAGTAGTGCCCAAATGGGTGGTGCTGGAGATGAGCGCGGCGCGATCCACCGGCGGCGCGACCATGGCCCGGCAGGCCGACGGGTCTTACCTGGTCTCCGGCAAGCGCCCGGACTGGGACGATTACGTCTTCACCGCCACCACGCCGCTGCGCGGCATCACGGCCATCAAGGTCGAAGCGCTGGCGGACCCGTCGCTGCCCCACGGCGGCCCGGGGCGGGCGGACAACGGAAACTTCGCGCTGTCAGATTTCTCCGTGACGGCCAAGGGCGCCAATGGTCAGACGGCCGAAGTAAAGCTCAAAAATCCCCGCGCGACGTTCGAGCAGAAGGGCCTGCCGATCGCCGCGACCATCGACCCCGACGGTACCAGCGCCTGGGCGGTCGATCCGCAGTTCCAGCGCGATCACGCGGCGACGTGGGAATTGGCGCGGCCGTTGGACCTGGGCGACGGCACGGGCGTCACCCTGACCTTCACGCTCAAGTTCCACAACAACGTGCACCACGGCATGGGCCGCCCGCGCATCGCGGTCACGACCGCCCCGCCCCCCGCCACGTTCGACGGCGAGCAGGGGAGCTCGGTCGCCCTCGACGTCAATCGAATCCTCGCTAGGCCGACAGATCAGCGGACCAGCGAGGATCGCACCAAGCTCCTGGTTTATTACCGCTCGATCGATCCGGAACATCACAAGCTCGAGTCAGCGGTTCGGGAGGACCTCAAGCACGTCCCGCAGCCCAGGAAGTTCAAGGCCCTGGTCTGCAGCGAGGGCGTCACGCCCCTGCGGCTGCACACCGCGTTGCCCGACATCCCCGACTTTTACACCAAAACGTACTTTTTGAAGCGCGGTGACGTGAGTCAGAAGGAGGGCGAAGCGCCATCCGGCTTCCTGACCGTCCTCACGCGCGAACCCGACGCGGCCAACCGCTGGCGCGTCACCCCCCCACCCGGGTCCAAGCTCTCCTACCGCCGCACGGCCCTGGCCAACTGGCTGACGGACGTGGACCAGGGGGCGGGCGCGCTGCTCGCGCGGGTCATCGTCAACCGCCTCTGGCAGCATCACCTCGGCCGCGGCATCGTCGCGACGCCCAACGACTTCGGCGCCCAGGGCACCCGTCCGACCCACCCGGAACTGCTCGACTACCTGGCACGGCAACTGATCGCCGGCGGCTGGCGCCTCAAGCCGCTCCATCGCCTGATCATGACCAGCAGCGTTTACATGGAATCGACCGATTCCGATGAGGCTCGGGCGTCGGTCGATCGCGAAGATTCGCTCTGGTGGCGCCGGCCAATCTCGCGCCTCGAAGGCGAGGCCATCCGCGACTCCATGCTCGCCGTCAGCGGTCAGCTCGACCCGACCATGTACGGCCCCGGCACGCTGGACGAATCGATGCGCCGCCGGAGCATCTACTTCTTCGTCAAGCGCTCCAAGCTGATCCCCATGATGATGCTCTTCGACTGGCCCGACTCCTTGCAGGGGCTGGGACAGCGATCAAGCACGACGGTCGCCCCGCAGGCCCTGGCGCTGATGAATCACCCGCAGGTCCGCTCTTACGCTGAGGCCTTCGCCAGGCGAATCCTGCCCGCGGCACGCAACGGGTCGGTCGAAGAGGCGGTAACGCGCGCCTATCTGGCGGCGCTATGCCGCCCGCCGGATGCCCAGGAACTGAAAGACGGCGCTGGATTCGTCCGCGAGCAGGCGGCGGAGTTCGCGAAGGCAGAGAAGGGCGATGGCCTCGAGATGGCGATGACGCAGTTCTGTCAGACGATGTTTTGTTTGAACGAGTTTATTTACGTGGAATGAGCTTTCATGCTCGTAACAAAATGCAGCAGCCACAGAGAACACACCAGGACACAGAGAGAGTCAAAACCAATTGGTCCTCTCTGTGTCCTCTGTGTGCTCGGTGATCTCTGTGGTGCATTTGGTTAGGAGTTCTTGGAACCGCGCACGGACAGGAGCAGGTTTATGTCGCATCTGATCGCCAGCCCGCATCCGATGTATGCCAGCCGCCGGGCGTTTCTCAAGCGCACCGGCTGCGGCTTCGGTCTGGCGGCGCTGGGGGCGATGCTCGCCGAGCAGGGCGCGCTGGAAGCCGCCGTTTCCACCGCCTCAGATCTGAAATCACAGGTGCTCAATCCCCTGGCCCCCAAACAGCCCCACTTCGCCGCCAGGGCCAAGAGCGTCATCTGGCTCTTCATGAACGGCGGCCAATCGCAGGTCGACACCTGGGACTACAAGCCGGGCCTTGAGAAAGCCAACGGCCAGGAGCTCAAGGGCTTCGACAAGAACACCGGCTTCTTCAGCAACGACGTCGGCCCGCTGCTCAAGTCGCCCTTCAAGTTCGCGCGCCACGGGCAGAGCGGGACATGGGCCAGCGAGATCTTCCCGAACCTGTCAACGCACGTGGATGACATGGCCTTCATCCACTCCTGCTTCACCGCGACCAACAATCACTCGCCGGCCCTCTTCGAGGTCAACACGGGGATGAGCCGCATGGGCTTCCCCTGCGTCGGCTCGTGGGTGACTTACGGCCTGGGGACGATGAACCAGAACCTGCCCGCGTTCGTCGTGATGTACGACACGCTGGGCCGCGGCCTCCCCAAGGGCAACGCCAGCAACTGGGGCAGCGGCTTCCTGCCCGGCGTCTACCAGGGCACGGCCCTCAACCACCAGGGCCCACCCATCAACAACATGATCCGAAGCCCGCTCATCACCGACGGCCAGCAGCGGGCGCAGCTCGACCTGCTCAAGCGGCTCAACCACCATCACCTCTCGAAGAACCCCGCCGAGACCGAGCTGGCGGCGCGGATCGAGTCGTTCGAGCTGGCCTACCGCATGCAGATGGCCGCGCCCGAGGCGCTGGCGGTCGAATCCGAATCCGAGTCGATCAAGGAGCTGTACGGCCTCAACGACAAGCGCTGCGCCCACGTCGCGCGTCAGTGCCTGATGGCCCGGCGCCTCGTGGAGCGCGGCGTGCGCTTCGTGCAGATCTACTCCGGCGGGATGGAGAACGAGCGGTCGTGGGACGGCCACAAGGACATCGAGGGCAACCACCGCCAGTTCGCCGGCGAGACCGACCGCCCGATCGCCGCTCTCCTGACGGATCTCAAGCAGTGCGGCCTGCTCGATAGCACGCTGGTGATCTGCGCCGGCGAGTTCGGGCGATTGCCACTGTCGCAAAAGGGCGCCAAGCCCGGCCGCGATCACAACCCGCACGCGTTCACCGCCTGGTTCGCCGGCGGCGGCACCCGCGGCGGAACCCACTACGGCGAGACCGACGAGATCGGCCACAAGGCGGTCGTCAACCGCGTCTCGATCAACGACCTGCACGCGACGATCCTGCACCTGCTGGGGATCGATCACGAGAAGCTGACGTACTTCTACAACGGCCGCAACTTCCGGCTGACCGACGTGGCGGGGGAGGTCGTGCGGGGGATCGTTGCGTGAAACGTGAAGATCACGGTCAGCCGGGCGGGCGTCCTCTCCCTCTCCCGCGGGCGGCCTTGGGTGTCCATTGCCGACTGGCATAACGCCAGTGGGAGAGGGTCGGGGTGAGGGTAGTATCACAGCGTCTCGCGTTTCGCGCCGAGGCGCGCGCAGGTGCCCGTGGGCAGGTGTCGCCGCCATGAACGTCTATCTTTCAGTCCTTGAAGCGCGCGCTCTGGCAACCGCGTGCCTGACGTATTTGCACGTCCCGTTCACGCGCACCAAAAGGCCTTCAATGAATCCTCGTTTACGCAACGCATTGAACGATCTGGAAGATCGCCTTTCCGTTTCGATCAAGGCGGCTCGGTGCGCTGTTTCTGTGGGCACACCAGATTCGGGGATTCCCGTTGTCCTCATGTCGTCAGGGATCGACACGTCGCTGCTTAAAAACACAGTGTCGGCAGTTCTCGCAGAGTACGCAGGCGACGATGCGACCCTCTCGCTCCTGGTCGCTGACCGAGCGATCGTGGAAGCCGCAATTGAAAAGCTTGCGCAATGCACTTCGTCGGGCCAAAGCGAGAGTCGTCGGCTGGAGAGGTGACATCCGTCATCGAGAGACGCGGCTTACCACCCCGCGTTTCTTGGGCCTCCATCCGGCTTAAGCCAAGTTGGAATTCCGGCCCATTGGGGCGCTGCCGCAGGGGGGCCAAACCCCGCCTACACCGTCCCGGCAACCGCGCAGCCGTCCTCTCTCCGCGGGCGGCCGGGACGGCTGACCGATCGCCGCCCCGCCTCCGCGCAAACATTCCGACGTTTTGTTGCGCTCCCGTGACGCGCGCGGCGCAACCCCTCCATTGCGAAAAATAAAAAAGATTTCACCCGAAAACCCCAGCCACCTTCGACAACCTTGATGGCGCCCGAAGCGTCATCGGCGCGCAACCCCGCGCCTTCTTGTAGACGCGCTCATTGACAACCGAATACGCCTGCACCGACAGCCGCGGAGCGGCGAAAGAACATAGCCCACGGCGTAAGCCGTGGGTATTAAATGCAACCAACGATCAGCCCCGTAAGGGGCGACCGAAGCGCACCCCAGGGCCAACGCAGGGCCACCGCGGGGCCATCCCAGGGCCACAAACCGTCGCCCAGGGAGCCGCTTTGGGGTCGGTTTTTTAACCTGAGATTCTCACAACCCCTTTGACCAGCCCCACTTCCGATTCCCACCCCGCGCGCAACACGTTTTATTCTCGCAGCTCGGAGTTCACGCTTCAGCGTGTCTTAAGTTCGGACTCCCCACTTCTCCCCAAAACTCCCCATCCCAGAAAAAAAACGTGCGCAATCCGCCCCGCTTAACATCCCGCCCTCCGGCGATCTTCATGTTTCATGTTGCTCTGCTGAAATCCTCGTTCGCCGCGAGTGCCGTCATCCCGAGGAGGTTCTACCGACGAGGGATCTGGCCGCGAGGGGACGTGATCGCTCGTTTGAGGCAAGATCCTTCGGTCGTCTTAGACTCCCTCAGGATGACGGTCCGCGAGGATTTCAGCAGAGCAGTTTCATGTCTTCATATTTCACTCGTCCGCCCTCCACTGCCGCTCATGTCTGACGTCTTTATGTTTTACCTCCCGTCTTCTACTTGAGCCTTCCGACGGATCGGGCACAATCGGCCTATGGCCCGTCTGTCCGACCTCCCCCTGGTGATCCGCCGCGTCGGCCTGCTCACGTTCGCGCGGCGGGTCTGGCGGGAGGTGAATGAGGACTTCCTCTTCACCTGGGGGGCGGCCCTGGCGTACTCCTGGCTGTTCGCGATCTTCCCCTTCCTGATCTTCCTGCTGACGCTGATCCCCTATCTGCCGCAGAAGGTGATCAACGAGGCCTACACGCGCATCCCCGAGGTGCTCTACGACTGGCTGCCCGCCCAGTCGGCCTGGACGTTGTGGGAGAACATCCGCCGCGTGCTCGAGGAGCCCCCCAGGGGGCTGCTCTCGCTGGGCCTCCTGGTGACGATCTGGGCGGCCAGCGGGGGGATCAACATGACCATGACCGCGCTGGACCGGTGCTACGAACTGGAGCGGGGGCGATCCTACTTCCGTCGGCGGCTGATCGCGATTGCGATCACGGTCGTGGTCGCGATCCTCATCCTGGCCGTGCTGGTGCTGATCCCGATCGGGAACGTCGTGACCAATTACGCCATCGAGCACTGGCCCAGCGGCCTGCCGCCGGTCTCGCGCGGGATCCTCTGGACGTGGAACGCGGCGCGGTACCTCCTGGCGGGGGTGCTGATGTTCACGGTGGTGGCGATCATGTACAACCAGGGGATCGGTGTGCGGCAGCACTGGCGGATCTTCTCGCCCGGCGCGGTCTTCACGATCGGCGTGTGGATGCTGCTGGCCTTCGCCTTCCGCTGGTACGTCAACGCCTTCGGCAAGGACAGCTACAACCGCACCTACGGCACGGTGGGCGGGGTGGCGGTGCTGCTGCTGTTCTTCTACCTCGACGCGCTGGTCCTGATGATCGGGGCGGAGATCAACAGCGAGGTCGATTACGAGGTGCTGGGCGTCGAGCGGGGCAGCCGGGATTTCACCCTGACGCCCCAGCCGATGTTCGTCGAGCAAAGCCAACCGGCAACGGCAAGGATGAAGGTGGAAGGATGAAGGATGAATCGGATTGCCGTTTCATCCTTCAACCTTGTGTGCCAGGCATGTTGTGCATCTAGGAGGTGAAAGTCCTCTACGGGCCGCAACGAGCGGAACCGTCCGTCTAAGCAAGGGTGTCGGCCGCGAGGCCGGATCTGAAGGAAGCGAT
>DATBFY010000494.1:0-2311 GCA_036558265.1 Tepidisphaeraceae bacterium
ATTGGCGGCGATGTGCCCCACGCGCCTGCCCACCCGACCCATGCCCAGGATGCCCAGCGTCAACTGGTCGAGCTGTCGCCCCCGCACCGTGTTGCGGATCCGCTTGAATTCCTTCGGGTCGTAAACCTGGTCTTTGAAAAAGTTCCACGGCCTCAGGAGCTGAATCATGTACCCGAACACGAAGTCCCCCACCGCGATCGTGTTGGCGTCCGGCGTGTACACGACCTCGACGCCCCGCGCGCGGCAAGCCGCCACGTGGATGTTCTCCAGCCCCACCCCGCCCCGCCCGACGACCCGCAGCCGCGGCGCCTTCGCCAGCAGCGCCGCGTTCACCTTCGTATACGTCCGCACGACCAGCCCGTCGGCCGTCGCGAGCTGCGCCTCGAACGTGGGATCGTCGTACGGGATCTCGATGACGTTCGCACGCTCTTTCAACCACGCCAGGGGCCTGGCGTCGGAACCTTCGGTGACGATGACCTTCGGCATGGCCGCAATGTCAAAGGCCAACTGTCAAAAGTCAAATGTCGCCGCCTGCGGCTTAGCGCTCCTCGGTCCAATCGGATCACGTCCAATTATCCGGCCCCAACCGCTCCCGCAGGAACCGCGTCATCACCGGCTCCATCTGCCCCCTGAGCTCTTCGTTGGCAAACCCCGCCCACGACAATCCCGTCGTCACGTCCATCGGCCCGTCCAGTTCCTTTCCCAGCCCGTCCGTCACGATCACCCCCGCCTCCCGCGCGATCAGCACCGTTGCGCAATCGTAGGGATGACAACAAAGCCCCTCCGCCTGCCCCTGGATCGCATAAAAAATCGGCCGCAGGTCGGCGTTGAACCGGTCGTGCCCCACGATCAGCTCGTAAAACTGTCCGCCCGTCGAGATGTACTGGTCGTCGAACACCATCGCCCTGGTCACGTCCGCCTCGCCCAGCAGCTCGTGCACCAGGTGCTCCATCAGCTCGCTCGCCAGCACCTTGGTCCCCGGGAAGAAATTCGCCACGCTCGCAAAGCCATGCGCGATCGTGTCCGCCCGCGACGGCGCGATCGGCAGGGGGGTCGAACCGCCTCCAGTTAAATTTTCACGCACCCCCGCCGCCCCGCGCCCCTTGATCGCCCACAGCACGTCCGCCTGTCCCATCTTGCTCGTGGGCAGCTCGCTCATCACCGCCACCTCGATGTCCGACAGCCGCGTCACCGGCCCCTTGTTCGGCGCCGCCCCCGCCAGACTCCACGCCGCCCGCTTGTCGTACATCAACCCGCGCGTGCCATCGACCGGGTCCATGATGATCCGCACCGCCGCATCGCTGTCGCGCGCCCCCGCCGGAAACACCCGCCCCGTCTCCGGCTCGATCCCCTCCGCCACCACCACCAGCGGCATCCGCTTGCCCCACTCCTCGCTGAACGACTCGATCACCGGCTCGATCAAGAGATCCAGCTTGTAAATCGTGTCCGCCGACGACTGGTGACTTACCGCGTGCAGGTCCACCGCCTGGCGGCTCTGGATCACCACGTCGCGGATCCGCCGCTGCAGCTCGCGCAGCGACGACACGATTGCCTCGGGGTTCGAAAGCATCCTGAGCTTTCTAATCCGGCCACCCGCGCCCGCCAAGGGTCCGAAATTTATCCTTTGACTCTCCCCCAACAGGAGACTTTATCCTACCGCCACACCAACCGGCGCAACCCATGTTCACCATCGGCGAGTTCTCCCGCATCACCGGCATTACCGTGAAGGCCCTGCGCCATTACCACGACGAGGGCCTCCTCGCGCCCTCCCTCATCGACCCGCGCACGGGCTATCGCTACTACGCCCAGGACAAGATCGAGCCCGCCCGCGTGATCGCCTTCCTCCGCCAGTTGGGCTTCCCGCTCGCCGACATCCGCCAGATCTTGGCCTCGGCGGCCGGCGACGACGACGAATCGCTCCTGGGCGCCATGGAACGCCACAAGTCCGCCCTGCGCGAGCGGATCACCGGCTACCGAAAAGTCATCCGATCGATCGACCAGTTCCTCCAGCACGAAAGGCAGGTCAGAACCGTCATGGCCACCCAGACGCCCCATGTCGAAGAGAAAACCCTTCCCCCCGTCCAGATCGCCGGCGTCCGCATGCGCGGACGATATGCCGACTGCGGCAAGGGCTTCGCCCGCATCGGTCGCGCAATGGGCCGCCACATCGCCGGCAAGCCCATGCTGCTCCACTACGATAGCGAGTACCGCGAGACCGACGCCGACTTCGAAGCCGCCATGCCCGTCCGCCCGGCCAAGTCCCCCGCCGCCGACGGCATCGACCTCCGCCAGCTTTCCGGCGGCCGTTGCG
>DATBFY010000495.1:0-9472 GCA_036558265.1 Tepidisphaeraceae bacterium
CAGATGGCCCAGTGGACCAAGGCCTTCGAGGATCAGCGGCAGACGTTCGTCGTCGAGCGGCACAAGCAGTTCGAGAAGGCCGTCGGCGACGTCCACAAGCTTTTGGACAATAAGAAGGACGATTACGCCCTGGACTACGTCGCCCGCGCCTTCCTCCTCGCGGATGACAAGAAGGCGTTCCGCAACGAGCCCTGGGTCGACAACCTCGTGAAGGAGACGATCGAGCGGGCCAAGAAGGACGAGGCCGACGATCAGTGGCTCAAGGCCCTGCGGCTCTACTCGGACCTCGGATCGGTCGAGCCCTCCAACCCGGAGTGGAAGGACAAGCTCAAGGTCGCCACGCGGCGCATCCGCCTGCTCGCCATGTACAACACCGACGAGTTCAAGCGGATCCAGGACCTGGAGTCCAACGACCGCGAGGCCGTCGATCAGCTCATCAAGCCGACCACGCAGCCCAGCAAGTCGACCACCAAGCCCGCCAACAACGCCGACGACCGCGATGAGAGCTTCAAGACCGACTGGCACCAGACGCTCAAGGACATCCAGCCCAGCATGCTCTGGGACGCGCTGGTCGACGCGCGGACCAACTACTATCGTGAGGTCAGCTATCGGGATTTGGGCGTGGGCGGGCTCAATGGCCTCAAGGTTATCGCCACCACCAAGGGCCTCGAAGCCGCGTTCCCCGGCCTCAAGGATGACAACAAGCGGCGGCTCTTCCTCGCCACGGTTGACGCGCAGCTCGCCAAGGTCAAGAACACCACCCCCAACAGCGAGCAGTACGTCCTCCGCCGCGCGATCCTCGAGGTCAACAAGGCCAACGACGAGACGATCATGCTCCCCGCGGAAGTGTTCACCAGCGAGTTCGCCGACGCCGCCTTCGGCGAGCTCGACCCCTTCAGCAGCATGATCTGGCCCAGCGACGTCGAGGAGTTCAACAAGAACACCCAGGGCGAGTTCTCCGGCGTCGGGATCCAGATCCAGAGCGACGACGACGGCAGCCTCAAGGTCGTCAGCCCGCTCGAGGACAGCCCCGGCTACAAGGCCGGCATCCAGGCCGGTGACGTGATCACCAGGATCAACGGCAAGAACGCCAAGGGCATCAGCATCAACCAGGCGGTGAAGAACATCACCGGCAAGACCGGCACACAGGTGACGCTCACCATCCGCCACCAGGACGGCGCGGTGAAGGACTACACCATCACCCGCCAGATCATCAAGGTTGCAAGCGTCAAGGGCTGGCTGCACCGCCCGGGCGGCGGCTGGGACTACTTCATCGACCCGACCAATAAGATCGGCTACCTCCGCCTGACCCAGTTCACCAAGCTCACGACCGACGAGCTGGAAAAGGCGATGACCGAGATGGAGGTCAACGGCGTCAAGGGCCTCATCCTCGACCTGCGCTACAACCCGGGCGGCCTGCTCGGCACCGCGACCGAGGTGTGCGACAAGTTCCTTTCCGACGGGATCATCGTCAGCACCAGGGCCGACCGCGAGACCCCCAACCTCCCCAAGGAGGAACGCGCCAAGCCCGACCCCGACGACGTCAAGGACACGCCGATGGTCATCCTGGTCAACCAGTACTCCGCATCGGCCAGTGAGATCGTCAGCGGCGCGATGAAGGATCACCACCGCGCGTTGATCGTCGGTGAGCGGACCTTTGGCAAGGGGAGCGTCCAGATGCTCTTCCCGCTGTCCGGTCGCGCCGCCTACCTCAAGCTGACCACGCACCACTACTACCTGCCCAACGGCAAGTGCATCCATCGCGAGGAGAACAGCACCGAGTGGGGCGTGGACCCCGACGTGACCGTCGAGATGACCCCCGAGCAGATGCGGGCGGCGATCGACGCCCGCCAGGAGCTCGACATCCTCCGCGACCCCACGGCGCCGCCCGAGCGCAAGGCCCTCGCAGCCGCCGCCGACAAGGCCAAGAAGGACCCCCTCGCCCAGGACGCCCAGCTCTCCGCAGCCCTCCTGATGCTGCGGTTGCAGCTCGCCGGGGCGCAGCTCTAACGCGATCCTTCAGAACCTGTGAACTAAACGACCCGCGGGCGTCATCGCTCGCGGGTCGTTTCCTTTTCACAATCCGCAATCGGCAATCTACGCGCTCCCCGCCAATCGCAGCGCGTTCGGCACGTCGTCGGCGATCACGAACACCTTGTCCAGCCCCGTCACCTGGAACACGCTCCCCACCTGTGGCGTCATCCCGCACAGCACCAGCTTGCCATCCACCTCGATCAGGCGCTTGCGCAGTCGCAGCAGCTTGGCGAGCTTCGACGAGTTCAGGTAATGCACCCCAGAGAACTCCATCACCACCGCCGGGGGCTTGGCAGGGTCCAGCACGGTCAGCGCGTCCAGGTCCTCGGTAAACTGCGGGTCGTCCGCGAGGCGCACCAGGGCGACGTCGTCGGGGCGGGTTTCGATGGACATGACCGCCAAGCCTACGGTGCGACACCGCGTCCGTAAAGCGGCAAGGATGCGTGGACGACGCGATCACCCCGGCAGTTTCAATTCCCGCGGGCCAACAATTACCGTTGTGAACGGCCCGGGTGGATTCTTCTTGAGGAACGCGTTCACCTGCTCCAGCGAGACCGCGTCGATCGCGGCCTTGATCTCGTCGAGCGTGCGGATCCGCCCGCGCATGAAAAAGTCGTGCGCGATCGCGCCCGCGCGGGCGCTGCTCGACTCCCCCTGCATGATCGTCGAGGCCTTCAGCCCCGTCTTGGCGCGCTCCAGCTCGTCCGCCGTCACGCCCGCCTGCATGCGGAACAGCTCGGCCACGAACGTGTCCAGCGTCGCCTGCGCCCGGTCGTTGCTCGTGCCGGCGTAACCCAGGATCGAGCCCGACCCCTTGAGCGACGAGTAGCCCGCCCACACGTTGTACACCAGCCCGCGCTTCTCGCGCACCTCGGTAAACAATCGCCCCGACATCCCGCCCGAGAGCACCTCGATCGCCAGCCTCAGCGTGTAATATTGCGGGTCGGTTTCCGGTAATGACGGGTACGCGATCCCGATGTGCGTCTGCTCCGACTGCTGCGTCTCGTGACGGTAGTTGCCCGGGGGCGGCGTCTGCTGGATCGTCACCGGCTCGCCCGCCTGCCAGTCCGCGAAGGCGCCGCCGACCACCTCCGTCGCGCGGTCGAAATCGATGTTCCCCGCCAGCGCCAGGATCGCGTTGCTCGCCCGATAGCGCCGGCGCCAGTCGGTCTTGGACGCGTCCAATGTCAGCTTCTCGAGCTGCTCCTTGTCCCCCATCGTGTTGCGGCCGAACGGCGAGGGGAAGTGCCACTCGCGCAGCTTGATCATCAATTTCTGCCGCGGCTCGTCCTCGATCCCCGCCAGCGACTGCAGCGCCAGGTCGCGCGCCGCCGCAAAGCCGTCCGCAGGTAGGTGCGGCCGGCGCACGATGTCGGCGTAGGTCGGGATCGCCTCCAGCACCCGCTCCGCCAGCGCCGCCGATCCAAACCGCGTGTGATGGATGCCCACCGAGCTGGAGCGCTGCAGCCCCAGCGAGTCCAGGTACGCCGTCAGCGCGCGGTTGTCGCGCGCGCCCGCGCCGCGCAGCACCAGGTCCGACAGCACCGTTGCCGACCCCGTTCGATCCACCGGATCCGTCGCCGCCCCCGCGTCCAGCAGGAAGGTCATCGCCCCCGACTGGACCCCGGGCATCCGCTCCACCAGCAGGGTCAACCCGTTTGCGAACGTGTGTTGATAGTAGCGTTCGGACAAGTCTGTGCCTTTCGCGAGTTGCACCCGGCGGCGCACGTGGCGGCCCGCCAGTGGCGTGCGATTATAGGCCCCCATCCGCGCTACGCCAGCGCGCCCGCACCCCCCTCAGGTCAGCGGGTTGATCAACATCCCCGTCGCCAGCTTCGGATAAAAATAGGTGCTCTTCTGCGGCATCACTTCCTTGTGCCGCCCCAGGTCTTCCAGCGCGTGGATCGGCGTCGGCTGGAGGATCAGCGCGATCTGCTGCTTGTCCCCGTCCGTGTTGGGCACGATCCGGTCGGCGTAGCTCACGTACGCCCTGGTCAACTCCTTCCCCCCGGCGAACTTCGGTTGCAGGATCTCGTCCAGCAGGTACCGCTGAAGGATCGCCACATCCAGTGACCGCCACGCCTCGGATTGCCCGGGCTCCAGCGGCTTGAGGATGTCGTGGTTGATCAGCCGGACCTGGTGGAGCTTCTTGGTCCGGCCGTCGTAGAGCCCGAACGTGTGCACGCCCTGTTTGGGCAGGAGCTGATCGACGTACTCGCTCATCTTCTCCGGCCCGACCGGCGCCGGCGCCACGGTAAAGTTGGGCTCCAGGGCCTTGGCGAACGCGTCGATGTCGAACCAGTCCAGTCCGCCGATCAACCGATGCGTCGGCCAGATCAACAGGCCGTCGTCGTTCATGCTGATCAGCACGAACATGCAGAAGTTGGCCGGGTCGTTGGGGGCGAGCTGCCTGCCGCCATTCTGGCGGATCATCTCCTGCTGGTAGGCCAGCGCCGTCGTGTAGCGGTGGTGACCGTCGGCGATGTAGACCGGGTGGGTCGTCATCATGTCGCTGACCCGGTTCTCCAGCTCCGGATCGGACAGCTTCCACAGGTCGTGCTTCACCCCGTCGAGCATCCCGGAAAAGTCCGGCCGCGACAGGTTCGCGTAGAGCAGCCGCGTGACCTCGTTCCCCTTGTCGTTGAAGAGTCCGAAGATCGGCGAGAGCTGGCACCGCGTCGCCTTCATCAGCGCGAAGCGGTCCTCGATCGCCCCCTTGTACGTCTTCTCGTGCGGCACGACCTCCCCTTCGCCGAACGGCGACAGCCGCACCAGCGCGAAGAACCCGCGGCGGTGGACCTTCCGCCCGCCGTGGTCGTAGCTCTGCATGTACGGGTAGAACGCCGTCCGCGTCTCGCGCACGAGGATGCCCGCGTCCAGCCACGCCCGCAGGGTCATCGCCGACCGCTCGTACGCCTCCGCCGGCCCCGCCGCCTTGGGCGGGAGGTGCGGCAGGTCGACGTTCACGATGTTGTTCGGGTGCCTGGCCTGGAGGGCGGACTTGTGCGCCGCATCCAGCACGTCGAACGGCGGCGCCATGACCGCCGACATGTCCGGGAACCGTGTCTTGTGATAATGGATCGCCGAGAACGATCGGATGTGCGCCATGCCGCCAAGCGTAGAGGCTGTTGCGCACGGCGACAAGGGGCAACTATTCGTTCACCAGGTCCCCCACCAGCAGGATCGCCCCGGGATAGAACGCCACCCCCTCGAACCGTTTGGGGTCGTCCATTTTTTCCTTCCGCTGCGCGAGGATCTTCGCCTTGTCGGGCGCCTCTTTCGCAACTTCGATCCGCACCGTGTGTGTGCCGTCCGGCAGGTCCGACGCGATCGGCAGCACCCCCAGCCGCGCATACGTCGTAAACGAATCGAACCGCGATCGAACCATGGGTGGCCGGTCGTCCACGGTCACGACCACCTGGCCGGCATCGGGCGCGAGCAGGTCGTAAATCGCCGCCGAACGACCCGTGAACTTGAACGTCAGCGCCTCCCCAGGCCGATCCGCGCGATACAGGATCGGCAGCCGATTCCCGAACCGCTTGGCCAATACGTCCTTCGCCGGATCGAGCCGCACGATCCCGCCTGACAGCGTCGCCCGGTCGATCGGGATCATCTTCGCGTTCTCGTAATTGTCCGGCGTGAACGGCGCCTTCAGCTCATGCGGCCCGGCCTTGCCCGAAGCCGCCTGGATCTTCGGCAGCGAGCGCACGATGGCCTGCAGGTAAAGCTCGTGCCCCGTCTCCGGATACGGGTGCACACCGTCCGGCGAGAAGATGATCCGCTCGCCGATCCTCGCCTTTTCCTCCTCCGTCTTCGGCTTGGCCGCCTTGAGAATCAGCTTTCCCTCCCTGGCGAGCTTGGCCACCTCGACCCCCAGGTGGATGCTCGGGATGCCGTAGTGGTCCGCGACCCGCTCCATGGCGCTGGCGGAGCGCTGCATCTTCCCATCGTAAAGCGGCGGGATCAGCGTGTCGGTGATCGTGTAAACAAAGCAGATGTCGCAATCGGGATAGGCGCGCCACGCCTGCCGCACGATCCCCTCCATGCTGCGGTAGATCCGCTCGGGGGCCTGCCCGCCGTCGTTCACCGCGAACTCGACGAACACCAGGTCCGGCCGCTGATCCAGCACGTCATGCTTGAGGCGGAACACGCCCAGATCCGAACCCGTCCCCCCGATGGCCGCATTGATCGGACTGACCTTCGCATCCGGATACGATTTCTGAAAATACGCCAGCGTCCTGGATCGCCATCCCTCCTGCGCCGTGATGGACCCGCCCAGGTACGCGATGCGCACCTGTGCTCCCTTCGTGTTCAGCTTCGCCAGGAAGTTCGGCAGCCCGCCCCGCGGCGAGCATTCCACCGCCGGCGCAAGCGGCAACTCCTGCTCCGCCGCCCGGACGACCAGCGGGATGCAAAGACCGGTCACGAGCAGCCAGCCGACAAGCGAACGTGGAATCATGCCGAGGCATGATACCGGCCACCGCACCGGCGGCCCACTCATCGCCACGGACGCCTTCCGGGATGAGTGATCCGAACCGATCGCCGGACGCGCGCTCGTCCTGAGTCCACACCCCGGCCCGAGCGCCGCCCCGGATCCCCGCCTCGCACATCGTGTCCAAACTCCGTCATCAGAACTGCCACCCCACGCTCAACACGTGCCGCAGGTCGTCGTTGCTCGCCCCCGGCGCAGGCACCGAGTCGTAGCTCAGGGTAAACTTGTATTCCAGGAACAATGACCCGGTCAGTCCCACCCGCATCCCCGCGTTGGCGTTGATCAGGTAATCGTCGATGTCCTTGAAACTCGGCAAATACTCCGTGTCCTGGAACAGCGTCAGCCGGTCGTTGAACTTCTTCTCGATCTTGTACGCCAACCGCCCCGACAGGTACTCGTTGTGCTCGCGGAACTCGGCCGTCGCCGCAGTCGTCGTGTCCGGCGGCGAGAACTTCTCGTAAACGTACGTCAACCCCGCTTCCGCCGACGCCTTCAGGTCGTCGCGATCCACGAACTGGTAACCCAAGCCGATACCCGGCGTCAGCCGCAGATCCAGGTTCGCGATGTTGTCCTTCTCCACCTTCACGTTCGCATACCCGTACAGCTTGGGCGAATAGAAGTAGTCATACTTCGCCCGCGCATTCCAGTTGTCGGTGGTGGTCCTCTTCTCACCCGTAGCCGGGTCGCGCTGCCGGCCGAACAGGTAGGTTGCGCCCGCCGTCAGGCGGTCGTCCAGCCGGCGCTTCTCGACGTTGGCCTCGAAGTTCGCGTTGTCCGTGTCCGAGTTCCCGCGCGTGACCAGCAGACCCGCCAGCAGAGATCCGCTCCATCCGTCCTTCGGGTTGATCGCCTTCACCTGTTCGACGGGGACGGTCCGGGCCTGCGGCGTGCCGGGGGCGATCGTCACGTCGCCCTGCTTCGCGGCCTCCGACACCGCCGCCTTCATCGTCCCACCGCCCTCCAGCCGCACGTCCAGCGGCTCGTCCGACTTGAACGACTCCAGGTCCGACCGGTTCACCGTCACTTCGCCGGCGAACTTCGACTTGAACGTGAGCCGCCCGCCCTCCATCCGCACGATCTGTCCGCTCAACCGATCGCCATTCTTGAAAAAGATTTCGTCGGCCAGCCCCTGATTACTCAGCAAGAGCACGATGACGCCGATACAACCAGCCCGCAACACGTCACCTCCTGGGTCGGTGGTGGAGCGGGTTGTATGAACCGGCCGGAATTGGGTCAAGGCGTCGTCAACCGGCGTGCCCCTTGGGCGCATGGCGGTCCACGCCGCGCTAGAATTTCCAACCCACCCCCACGATGTTTCGCACGTCGCTGCGGCTGGCCGCCTCCGCGGGCGTCGCGTCGTAGCGGAACTCGAGCTTGTATTCGGCGAACATCTTCGCCGTCAGCGTCGCCCGGATTCCCGCATCCGTGATGATCAGGTAATCGTCGAGCCGCTCCAGGCTCGGGTAGTACTCCAGGTTGTGAAACAGTTCCACCTTATCGTTGAACTTCTTGTTGACGTGATACGCCAGCTTGGCAGCGATGAAATCGTTGCTGTCGCCGTTCTCGAACTTTTCGATCACGTACGACAGGCCCGCCTCGGTCGAGAGCTTGAAGTCCGGCGCGTCGATCCACTGGTAACCCAGGCCGGCCGCCGGCGTGAAGCGGTAGTCCACGTCCGCGATCCGGTCGTGCTCGTACCGCAGGCTTGCGAAGGCGTAGAGCCTGGGCGTGAGAAAGTAATCGTACTCGCCAGTTCCGTACCAGTTGTCGGTCGACGAGAACTTGTTCCCGGTGCTGTCCCGCTGGCGGCCGAAGTTGTACCCGCCGGTGAAGATCCACCGATCCTGCTCGGTGCGCCGGGTGAGGTCGAACGAGATGTTCGCCTGGTCGCTGTACGAGTTGCCGCGCGAGAAGAGCGCCCCCGCCACGACGTCGCCCGTCCATGCCTCGCTGAAGTTGACGTACTTCATCTGGTCCACGTGAACGGTGCGGCTTGCGCCGGCGGGCGCCTCCATTTTCACCGTGCCCGCGGTGTCGCCCGCGGCTGCTTTCGCGGTGATGCGCTGGCCGTCGGTCGTGCGGATCTCGACCGGCGCGTCGCTGGTGAAGGTCTTGACGTCCTTCATGTCCACCTTGATCTCGCCGGCGAGCTTGGAGTCGATCGTCATCTTCCCGTCGCTGACCGACAGGATCTTGCCGGTGATCCGGTCGCCATTGTTGAACAGCACCTCGTCGGCGTCGCAAACGGCCGAGGCCGCTGAGAGCGCGAACGCCAGCCCGATCATCGTTACCCGCATTGGCCATTCTCCTTCCCGATTCAGTTGAAGGGGATCACGTCGTCGCCGGGGTCGGCGCCGCCGCGGTCTCCGTGATGTCGCTGGTGCAGAATCCGCACCGCACCGCCTTGATGGGCACCGTGTTCATGCAATAGGGGCAGGTCTTGGTCGTCGCCTCGGCGGGCTCCTCTGACTGCGTTCGCGCCGACAGCTTCACGATCCAGCCGATCACCTTGACCATCAGGAGGAAGATCGCCGTCGCGATGATCAGGAAGCTGATCAGGTCACCCAGGAACGCCCCGAACTTGATCCCCCGCCAGCTCCAGTTGGCATAGCCCGCGGCGCCCTGGTTCTTGGGGTCGGCGCCGAAGACGCTCAGGACCGGCAGGAAGAGGTTGTCCACGAAGGAGGTGATCAGCTTGCCGAACGCCCCGCCCAGCACGACGCCGATCGCCAGTTGGATCAGGTTCCCCTTGAAGGCGAACTCCTTGAACTCGTTGAGGTTGGATTTGAAGACGCCGACGGCTTTCGTGAACATGTGAACCTCCGGTTCTCGCGCGCGAAGCGCTATTAATCCCCCCCGGCCGCACCGGTCAAATTTGCAAACTCTTGTGAACACCCCGTCGGCTTCAGGCGACGTCGAGCCGGGGGACGTATTCGTTGGGCACGG
>DATBFY010000496.1:0-8867 GCA_036558265.1 Tepidisphaeraceae bacterium
TCGCTCCTTCCCCTCTTGACCAACGACCTCGAACCTCCGGCGTTTTCATTAAGGCCCGAGTTGGCCGACCTTCACCGCCGTGCCACCGACGCCGCCGGCCGCATCGTTCGAATGAGCGGCAGCGGCAGCAGTCTGTTCACCCTCTTCGACGACCAGCACGAAGTTGAAATTGCTGCCCGCCGACTCCGTCAAACCCTTGGGATTCGCATTGAATCGGTGGAGCTTTGCCCCACGCAACCTGAAATGTAAATACCTTTCGCCTTAAACATCATGAATCGCGAATGAATTGCCAAATTCCCGGCCGAAATCAACGTGATTCCGACCGGCATGTAATATTCGGTGAACCTCGAACGTATACACGTACGGTGGAGCGCTCGAGTGGGTGAGTTCGACACCAGCCAGGCGGGTTAGACCTCACCCGAGATGATCGTCAGATTCTTAGGGGCGGCCGGTCCCCTCCATCACGTCTGGGAAGCGGCCGCACCAGTTCGGCGAGAGACGAAACGCACATCTTGGTCTGAAACACTTTTTGAGAGTCCCAACACGCGCTCTCTCAACTCGCTTACGGGGAGTCGTTATGCGCTTGACTGACATCCGGATTAAGCTCTGCGAATCACAAAACCAGAACAACCGGCTCAAGGCGTTCTGCGCCCTGACCTTCGACAACACGTTCGTCATCCGCGACGTGAAACTCATCGAGGGCAACGACGGGCTGTTCCTCGCCATGCCCAGCCGAAAGCTGGCCGACCACTGCCCGCGCTGCGGCGAGAAGAACCACCTCCGCGCCCGCTACTGCAACAATTGCGGTACCCACCTCGACGAGAACCGCTACCAGCGGTACCAGAACGGGAATAGCGCCAGCGGCGGCGGGCACTCGCGCCTCAAGCTCCACGCCGACATCGCCCACCCGATCAACGCCGACTGCCGCCAGGCCATCGAGCGCGACGTCGTCACCGCCTTCCACGAGGAAGTCGAAAAGTCCAAGCAGCCCGGCTACGTCCCGCCGAGCCTCGACGGTGAAGACCTCGACTTCTACGACCTCCCCGGCAACGGCGGCGGCTCACGCATGCGCCTAAGGCCCACGGGCACGACGGCGGCACGCTGAGGCTCAATGCCCGCAGATGCCTTTCTCCCTCTCCCGGTACTCCGGGAGAGGGCCGGGGTGAGGGTCTTTCGGGGACCTTCAGTTCCTCTTGCGCGAGACAAGCGAATGGACAGAGACAATCGCCTAATCGAGACCGAGCCCGAGGGCTTTCTGTCGGACCCGACGTTGAAGGGCGCGCAGGGACCGCAGGAGGTAATGGACGCCGATGCGGTCACGCCAATCGAGCCTTCGCCAAAACTCGCGCGTCTGACAAAGATCGGATTCGTGCAGGTCGGGGTCTGGACTTTCGACCAAGACACGATCGCGATTAGATGTTCGCAGCACGCGACAGCGGTCAATGTCCTTTACGCGTTCGTGGTCGATGGCAAGCCGGTCTACGTTGGGAAGACGACGCAACAACTTTGCAAGCGGATGCAGCAGTACCGTACCCCTGGCCCGACGCAACTGACAAACAAGCGCAATCGGCTGGCGATTATCGAGACACTGAAGGCAGGGCGCCAGACACTGCTGTACGTGCTTCCCGACAATGGGTTGATGCATTACGGCGGATTCCACATCAACTTGGCTGCCGGTCTTGAGGACAGCATCATCCGAGAGTTGAAGCCGATCTGGAATGGGGGGCACAAGGACGACTTCAATGGTTCGCAATCACAGCATCCGGCGTCGGACGACAGCAAAGAAAACCGCTTCATCGGCGATATCACCGATTTTCGTCATGTCCCGGATCCTCCACCGGACGGCGAGGAAGGCCAAGAGGGAATAGCCGCCAATGACCGGACGGCGGACCAGGTATGGGATGCTATGGGTCCCGACTACGTCGATGGCTGGTCGGATGCCGCGAATGGGAACGAACCGGATCCGATACGCGGACCCGGCTACCACAAAGGTTACCTAGAACAGAAGGCAGCGCTGGCGCAAGCTCAACAGCGGCAGCAACGACCATAGTGTGCTCTCGGTCAGATTCGAGAGCTGATGGGTGCGCGGTGAAGTGCGAGGACGACTCATCCTTCATCCCGCAGCCCCACAATCTCTTTACACGCCCTCAGCATCGGCCCCACCTCCCCCAACCCCAGCATCGTCGCCGCATCACTTTTGGCATTTCGCGGATCGGGATGGCATTCCAGGAAAAGACCATCCACCACCCCCGTCGCCACCGCCGCCCGCGCCAGCAGCGGACTGTACTGCGGATTTCCCCCGCTGCTCGTCCCCAGCCCCGCCGGCTGCTGCGTCGAGTGCGTCACGTCGAACACGACCGGGCACCCCAGCCCCTTCATCACCGCCAGGCCCGTGAAATCGTTCACCAGCCGACCGTAACCAAAAAAAGTCCCACGCTCCGTCAGCATCACGTTCGCGTTCCCCGTCGATCGGATCTTCTCCACCGCCAGCCCCATCTCCGCCGGCGCCATGAACTGCCCCTTCTTCACGTTCACCACCTTCCTTGTCCGCCCGCACGCCAGCAAGAGGTCCGTCTGCCGCGCCAAAAACGCCGGCACCTGCAACACGTCCACGACCTTCCCCGCCGCCTCCGCCTGCCAGGTCTCGTGAACGTCCGTCAGCACCGGCACGCCCAGTTCGTCCTTCACCCGCTCCAGGATCTTCAGCCCCTCTTCCAACCCCGGCCCGCGGAAGGATGCGTTGCTCGACCGGTTCGCCTTGTCGAACGAGGCCTTGAAGATGTATGCCAGCCCCAGCTCCCCGCAAATCCCCTTCACGTGCCTTCCCACCTCCAGGCAAAGCTCGAGCGACTCGATCACGCACGGCCCGGCGATCACGAACAGGGGCGACTTACCGGTCTGGATCAGATCGTTCATTGTCCGTGGTCCGTTGTCCGTGGTCCGTCGCAGTTTCCGACAACTGACAACGGACAACTGCCAACAGACGGTTAAGGCGGCACGATAAACGCCACTCGCGTCTTCAGCAACTCGATCTCGATCGGCGTCCAGCCCGCCGGGTCGCCGTCGGCCTGCACCGCCACCGGCTCCTTCGATCTCACGACCACCCGTTTGCCTTTCACATACACCGCGCCCTCCCGCAGGTGATGTTCCTGCGCCAGAGTCGCCACCGCATGCTCGATCAGGTCCGTCGCCGACTTGGCCGGCAGCACGCAGACGTCCAGAAGCCCATCGTCCGACCGCGCCAGCGGCAGGATCGGAAATCCGGTGCCATATTCCGGCACGTTTCCGACAAAAACGATCCCCGGTCCTCTCCGCCACACCCGCTTGCCGTCCACCTCCACCTCCAACTCATGGAACGAGTATCCCGTCAGCGCCTCCACGGCCGGCCGGAGATAACTCAAATACCCGATCGGCCCCTGCCGAACCCGGTCGAGCGCGTGGACGATCGCCCCGTCGATTCCCACTCCCACCATCAGCAGGAACAGCCGTTCCTCCGTTCCCCGGAGCCGTGCTGCGTCGAGCCGCACAATACGTTTCGCCCGTATCGCCTCGACAGCCCGGTCTTCCAATCCCTGTTCACTCAATCCAATCCCCAGGTGTCGGCCCATCAGGTTGGCGGTGCCCATGGGGACGACCAGGATGCCGGGGCCTTCGGTCGCGCCCCCATCGGTCACCCGTTCGACCACGGACCGCAACGTTCCATCTCCGCCGATCGATACGACCGCGGCTGCCCCCGTGAGCGTGTCCTGGCTTACCGATTCCGGGCGATCGAAGATCTGCTGCACATCCCATCCCTTCTTCTCGAATCGTTGCTTCAGGTGCCCGGCAAGGAGGCGACCCTTCCCCCGGCCGGCGATCGGGTTTGCGAAAATGACCACCTTCTGCTCGCCCATGCGACAGTCCGTCATAGTCCTGTGCGGCCGCGCCAGTTGACACGTTCCCCCTGCCCACTTATCAATACCCTATTCGGGACCATCGCCGCCGCCAAGCGGGTACGAGCCATCTTGCGCGGCACCGGGACACATTAACAATACTCAAAATGGTTATGAGCGAAGCTACCGCAGCCACCACGATTAATGAACGCGCCGCCGAGGAATACTACAAGAAGGGCCAGGATGCCGAGAACCAGGCGCAGCACGAGCGCGCCGTCGAGTTCTACGAGCGGGCGCTGAACGAGAACCCGGATCACGAGTCGGCCGCCTTCCGCCTGGCGCTGCTCTACGGCAACCGCGCTGAGGACGCCAAGGCCATCGAGCTGCTCGAGCGCATCTGCACCAGCGCCCCGGTTCACATCAACGCGCTGATGAACCTGGCGATCCTGTACGAGGACAACAACCACTACGACGAGGCCCACCGTTGCCTCGACGCCGTGCTGCGCACCAGTCCCAACCACCAGCGCGCACGGCTTTACATGAAGGACGTGGAATCGGCGCGCAGCCAGTTCTACGACGAGGACGCCGACCGCCGCGGCGACCGCCGCGACGCCGTCCTCACCATCCCGATCACCGATTTCGAGCTGTCGGTGCGCAGCCGCAACTGCCTCAAGAAGATGAACATCCGCACGCTGGGGGACCTGTTGCGCACCAGCGAGCCCGAGCTGCTGTCGTACAAGAACTTCGGCGAGACGAGCCTGAACGAGATCAAGGCGCTGCTCGCGTCCAAGGGCCTGCGCCTCGGGCAGGCGGTGGAGGACAAGTCGGGCGGGGGCGCCGCCGCCGTCACCGCGGGCCTGGCGGGGATCGTCGCCGCGGGTGGCCTGCGCAAGCCGGCCACCTCCGCCGCCGGCAACGTGCCGCCCGAGCTCACCGCCAAGTCCGTCGCGGACCTGGAGCTTTCCGTCCGCTCGCGCAAGGCGCTGCAGCGCCTCAACATCATGACCATCGGCGAGCTCGCCGCCCGCACCGAGGCCGAGCTCCTGGGCTGCAAGAACTTCGGGCAGACCAGCCTGAACGAGATCAAGCAGCAGCTCGGCAGCTTCGGCCTTTCATTGCGGAAGCTGGAAGACTGATCGGGGGCTGAAACCGGCCAACGAGCGCATTGCTCGGACCGAGATCCTCCGGCCCGTCGTCATCCTGAGCGAAGCGAAGGATCTAGCCCCGAGAGGTGAAGCGGCCCGATTGACCATTCGATGCCAGATCCTTCGTCGGCAGAGCCTCCTCAGGATGACGGCTCTGCGAGGATTTTCAGCCGGACCGTTTCGAATTCGTTCGAGTTTTGATGCTTGATCATTGGTGCTTTCCCCCTTGTTTGACCTATTTCCTTCTTCCGTTACCATCTGTCTTGCAACTTACAACGAACAACTGACCACTGACCCAATGGCAAGGACGCCATGGGATCCGAATATCGTCACGGCCGACAGGGACCGGTCGTCAGCCTCCTCCTCTTCGCCGCGCTGCTCTACCCGCTGGGCTGTACCAGCGGCTGCTCCAGCTCCGTCAACACCGACGCCCTCCAGTCGGCCAACGCGCCGCGCATCCGCGTGCGCCTCCTGAGCGCGGTCGACAGCGTCACGCTCTCCTGCGGCGTGCCGCCCCTGTACCAGCTTTCGAACCAGCCCGCCGCGCAGCTCCTCAATTCGCCCAACAACGCCGTCTTCACGCTTTCGCTGGACAAGCAGGGCTGGCAGGCGGGCAACGCCAGCCTCGGCGGCGCCAACGCCCAGGGCGTCCCCTCCGCCATCCTCCACGTTCAGCCCGACCACGACGGCAGCGTCTCGATCAACAACGTCGCCTACCGCGGCCGGTTTCGCTTCGTGCCGGTCGGCGGGAACAAGTTCGACGTGATCAACGAGGTGGACGTCGATTCCTACCTCGCCTCGGTCGTCTCCAAGGAGATGCTGCCCAACTGGCACGAGGAGGCGTACAAGGCCCAGGCCGTCGTCGCCCGCACGTATGCGATCTACGAGAAGCAGACCGCCGGCGCCGACCGCTACTGGGACGTCTATCCCGACACGCGAAGCCAGGTCTACGGCGGGATCCCCGCCGAGACCGCCCGCAGCCGTGCCGCCGTCGCCCAGACCGCCGGCATCGTCGTCGCCGCCCCGGACGCCAACGGCTACCCGCGGATCTTCAAAGCCTACTTCTCGAGTTGCTGCGGCGGCATCAGCCAGTCCGCCGCCGATGCCTTCGGCGACCCCTACATCCCCCCGCTGACCGAGCAGGACGTCCACGCCGCCTGCCGAGCCTCCCCGCGCTTCAACTGGGGCCCGGTCGTCATCGACAAGTCCGAGTTGACCAGGCGCTTCGTCGCCTACGGCCAGCGGCGCAACCGCGCCGAGCAGCACATGGCGACCATCGCCCGCATCGACGTGCAGGCCGAGAACCGCTGGGGACGTCCCGTGCGCTTCCTCGTCACCGACGTGAAGGGGAGCAAGTTCAGCCTCTCGGGCGAGGACTTCCGCTGGGCCGTCAACTTCGGCGCCCCGGAGAATTCGAACACGATCCTCTGGAGCTCGTTCGTGAAGGTGATCAGCGACAGCGACAAGATCCGCTTCGTCGAAGGCCATGGCTGGGGGCACGGCGCCGGCCTCTGCCAGTGGTGCGCCGAGAAGCGCGCCGAGGACGGCATGCACCACGAGGACATCGTGCTGGCAGCCTATCCCACGGCGACGCTGGTCCGCGCCTATTAACTTGACGCGCGACGATCGATCACCCGCTCGTGGGCGCTCCGCCCACCTGCGGGAACGCGGGCACCCGCACGCCGACGGCGCCAAGCCGTCATCCTGAGCGCAGCGAAGGATCCGGCCGCGAGCAACAGTTAATTTCCATTCAGGGCAAGATCCTTCGGTCGCCGCTAGGCTCCCTCAGGATGACGAGGCGCGTTGATGCATAACGTTGATTCCGGCCAGCTATGCGCGGATCAACCCCTCTCCGAGGAAAGCACCCGCGGCCGGCGAACGCACTCATCGCCGGCCGCGGGGCGTCTCTCAAAATGAACGCATCAACGGTACACGCACTACAACAGCCCCCCGATCGCCCGCGTCACGTTGAACAGGTTGCTCAGCACACCCTGCTGGCTGGCGTTGCTGTCCAGGATATGCGTCAGCCCGCCCAGCAGGTTCCCCAGCAGGTTCCCCGGGCCCGGCTGCGCCGAGATGTCCAGCGTGATCGGTCCGTTGTCGCAGTTGTCCGCGTGAACCGTCAGGCCCAGCAGGTTCAGGTCCACGGGACCGAGCGACAGGTGCAGGATGTTCACCGCGGGCGCCGCGGGCGCCGCCGCCTGCTGCGTCACGCCTGCCAATGACGTCGGCGCGGTCAGGTTCCCCAGCACGCCGTTAAGCAGTCCCGTGACCCCGTTCAGGAGCGAACTCAGGTCCGTGCTGCTCAGGCCACCGAGGATCGTGCCCAGCGGCGTGCCGCCGTTCAGCAGGTTGGCCACGCCCGCGAGCAGGTTACCCAGCAGGTTCCCTGACCCCGGCTGGGCCGCGATCTTCAGGCAGATCTTGCTCGTGTCCACCTTCAGACCCAGGAGGTCGAGGTGGATCGGCCCGAGCGAGAGGTCCAGGATCGGCACCGCCGGCGCCGCCGCCTCCGCAGCGGCGGCGTCCGTGCCGGTCGGTGTCGTCGTCGCAGGCACGATCGACAGCGTCACCGGCGCCGTGAACGTCTGCCCGCCCAGCGTCCCGGTCGCCACCAGGTTCCCGTCCGTTCCCTGCGTGACGCCCGTGACCGTCAGCGGCAGGACCGATGCCGTGTCCTTGTGATTGAGGTGCTTGAGCGCCTTGTGATCCGTCAGCGCCGGCCCGATCAGGTCCGCCGGGATCAGGTCCGCCGGTGGCGACGCCGACATCATCTGCCGCGCCTCCAGGTTTTCCACCAGACACCGCGGATGCCAGTCGGCGTCGTTGGCCCGGATATGGCGGGAGGCGAACGGCGGCCTGTTCGGGCGCGTCTTCAAAGCAATCATGACGAGTCCTCCACTAAGGGGGGATAAGGAATGATGAACATGCCCCGCGCGCACACTCCACGCAGACGGCACGGGCGCACGCGCCACCGGTCACGCGCCGGCTCACGCGCACTTGTCGTGATCTCGCGATGTCCTCGAAGTCTCCGCCGCACTCACGACGTGACCCGCGCCCCCTGCAACACGGCGCGCGCACGCTTGCGTTCGCCCCCCGCGAACGTCGGGCCGGCCAACGACCACCCGGCCGGCCCGCGATCGCGCGTGGCCCGGGGCAGTCGCAACGATCGGACCAATCGTCCCCCTGCGCCGCACTTCATTCTGACGGACTCCCCCGCGCCCAAGCGAGAACTCGCGCCTCGGACGTGCCTTCCATGGCACAGCCCGGATCGACACTTTTTTCACGTGTCTGGCCCTGTGCCGGCCAGCCTCGCCCAGCGGGAGATGACGGACAAGGTTGCGCACCCCCGGCGCGACAAATGAGCGCACCACCTCTGCCGAATCATCAGGCCCCAATTCATCATCAGTATCTAAATTACACTATAAGCTGATCTGCTCGAAGATGAGAGAAAGAGGGAGTGAGCTGCATAGGTGGGCGTGTCGTCGCCACCATCAACCCCGGACTATCCCCTGGGCCCTTACGACGCCGCCCCACCGGTCACCTCGTCCACCGCCCGCCCGAGGTCGGCCAGCTCGTAATTCGCCTTGTGAAATACCTGCCGCACGCCCAGCCGCTTCGCCTGCTCGATCTGCGCCTCGCTCGCGTGGGCCGTCAGCAGGAGCACGGGCATCGCGTGCCATCGCAGGTATGACCGCATGATCTGGAGCAGGTTGATTCCGTCCATGTCCGGCATGCGCACGTCCAGGATCGCCGCATCCCAGTTCCCACCCAGGAGCGTGCTCAGCGCCACGCGACCGTTGGGCACACAGTACGCCTCGTATCCCGCGCGCTGCAGCATCAAAACGAC
>DATBFY010000497.1:0-3218 GCA_036558265.1 Tepidisphaeraceae bacterium
GGCGTAAGCGATCATCGTCATAAGCGCATGACGGTGAAGGCCTTGCCAGGATCGTCCCTCGAAGTGATCAAGACCGAGTTCTTCTTTCATCTGCTGGCCGGTGTGACCAGCGCCAGAACTAAGGCGGCGCCAGGGCCTGAAGGAGACCGGGTACGTCGAAGGCGAGAACGTTGCGTTCGAATTTCGCTGGGCTGACGGTCAACTCGATCGATTGCCGGAACTTGCGGCCGATCTGGTTCGCCGGCGTGTCGCCGTGATTGCGACCGCATCGCCGCCCGCTGCATTCGCCGCCAAGGAGGCGTCCGCGACGATCCCCATCGTCTTCGGCATGGCGCAAGACCCGGTGAAGCTGGGGCTGGTCGTGAGCCTCGCACGTCCAGGCGGCAATCTAACAGGAATCAATCCCTATAGGTCAATGCTGTCGATCAAGGGATGAATGGACGTGACAATCTCTGCGAATGGGTCCCTGCTTCCGGAGCGCCGCACCGAGCTGGTCCGATATGACGACGTTCAGATCGAGGTGGTGTTCGAGGGCAATGGCCCCGCCGTCGTGTTGCTTCCGTCGCTTGCACGCGTTCGTCGGGGAAATCGACCAGCTCGGCGATGGCGTGCGCGGCTTTCAGGTTGACGACCGCGTGGCCGATCTGACGGTGGTCGGGTCGAACGCCGCCTATCGCACGCTCCGGGCTGACCGCCTGGCCCGCGTGCCGGCGGGCCTCGACGCGGCGGAGGCGGCCACGCTGATCTGAGCTGGACGATCGCATACCAGCTCCTCCACCGCGCGGCCCGGGTACAGCGAGGTCAGCGTGTGCTCGTGCATGGAGCCGCCGGCGCCGTCGGTCAGGCGCTGCTCGCCCTCGGCAGGCTGGCCGGCCTCGAGCTGTGGGGCACCGCGCGCGGCGAGCATGCGGCGCTGATCCACGATCTGGGCGCGACGCCGGTCGACTACCAACGCGAAGACTTCACGCGCGTCCTGCCGGGCGGGTTCGACGTCGTCTTTGACGGCATCGGCGAGGAGGGCTATCGCCGCTCGTTCGCGGCGCTCAAGCCTGGCGGCCTGCTCTGCGCCTACGGCTACTCGCGGGCGTGCAGGCGCAGCGTCGCATGCTCACTATGTTAATGTGGATCGCGCGCCTGTATCTCTGGAGGTGGTTGTCTGGCGGCAAGCGTGCCCGCTTCAACTCGATCAACGTGATGCGGACGCGACATCCCGCCTGGTTCCGGGAGGGACCTGGAGCGGCTGTTCGGCCTGTTGGCAACTCGCGCCATCCGGCCGCGCGTCGCCGAGCGGATCTCCTTCGATATCGACATCAAGGTGCCCGCGCGCCGACTAGCGCTATCTCTGCCGCATGTCGTCCGACGCGCCCGCTCCGCCCCTGTGCCCCCACTGCCGGGAGCCGATGAAGCTTGTCACGACGCTCCCGCATCTGGGCGGGCTCCCGGAAATCCTGGTGTTTTACTGCTCGCGCTGCAAGCAGGCAGAAACGAAGGTGCAGCAGCGAGCAGCGTAGGTTCCTTAAACTCGCCGCCCCTCGATTCAGAACAATTCAGGCCAGCCCCAAGGACCTTGCGGTGCTTTCGCGGCAGCCTGAAGGTGCGGTAGCATGGCACTGGTTCGGGCTGGAGGGCTCATGCTCCACGTGAGACGTCGCGACTTCATCACGCTTCTCGGCGGCCTGACGGCGTGGCCGCTCGCGGCGCGGGCGCAGCAGCCAACGATGCCGGTGGTTGGGTTTCTCAGTAGTCTGACACCGGGCGATGGCCCGCTCATCCTGGCCGCATTTCACCGGGGACTCAACGAGGCGGGCTATCTCGAGGGCCGCAATGTGGCGATCGAATACCGCTGGGCCGAGGGTCATTATGACAGGCTGCCGGCGATGGCGGCCGATCTGGTCCGACGCCCGGTGGTCATGATCGCCGCGATCAGTGGGACCCCTTCGGCGCTGGCGGCCAAAGCGGCGACCGCGGACATCCCCATCGTGTTCGCCATTGGCGGAGATCCCGTCACGCCCGGACTGGTCAGCAACCTCAATCGGCCAGGCGGCAACCTCACGGGTGTGACGTTCTTCACGGCTCCGCTTTCGACGAAACGACTGGAGATGGTCCGTGAACTGGCACCCAAGGCGACGACAGTTGGCGTGCTCGTGAACCCCAACAATCCACCGAGCGTGCTGGAAGGGAAGGACGTGCCGGTTGCGGCGCAGACGGTTGGTCTGCGAACCAGTGTCCTCAACGCAAGCACCGCGGGCCAAATCGACGATGCCTTCGCCGCCATCGTGGGACAGCGAATCGGCGGGCTGTACGTCAGTGCCGACCCCCTCTTCTTCAACCAGCGCGCCAAGCTCGCCACACTGGCGGCACGCCATGCCGTGCCGGCGATCTATGCAGATCGCGAGATCGCCGAAGCTGGCGGCCTGATCAGCTACGGAGCGAGCCGCTCAGACGCCTATCGCCAGGCGGGTGTCTACACCGGCCGAATACTGAAGGGTGAGAAGCCCGGCGATTTGCCTGTCGTACTGCCCACCAGGTTCGAACTGGTGATCAACCTCAAGACCGCCAAGGCGCTCGGCCTCGAAGTCCCGCCGACGCTGCTCGCCCGCGCCGACGAGGTGATCGAGTAAAGCGCCGCGCGTTCATCGTGCGATTCTGTTAGGATTGACGGGCTCGATCCTTGGCGGGGCCCACCGGAAGGGACCAGTGACTGTGCCGACGAGGTGACCTTGTCTCGCAAGGGGGCGAAGAGCGAAACCCGCGTTCCTAGTCTTCGTTCAACCGGAACGAAGGTGAAGACGCACGTCGCCCGCATCGTTGACTTGGAGAGGAAACTCGCCGAGGCGCTGGAGCAGCAGGCGGCGACCTCCGAGGTGTTACGCGTCATCTCAAGCTCGCCGGGCGACTTGCAGGCCGTCTTCGAGGCCATACTGGCGAACGCGGCGCGGCTCTGCGAGGCCGAATTCGGCAATTTGCTGCTGGCAGAAGGTGACGCGTTCCGGCACATCGCATCTCATGGCGCACCATCAGAATATCTGGAGGCGCGGCGGCGCCGACCGTTGATTCGTGTAAGACCAGGAGCTGCTCTCGACCAATTGGTGAAGACCAAACAAGTGGTTCACATCGCAGACCTTGTTACCGAGAAGGCATCCGACACTGGCGTTCTGGCCGATCTTGGCGGTGCGCGCACCTTACTTGCAGTACCCTTGCTCAAGGACGGCGAACTC
>DATBFY010000498.1:0-6006 GCA_036558265.1 Tepidisphaeraceae bacterium
CACAACGTCTGCAACCGGACCTGCTCTGACGAGGCCGCCGGGCCCGCGCGAAGGAGTAGATGAGGACAACCCCCGCGAATTCCCCCGTTCAGCCGCGCCGCTTGCGGGCCGCGCCTCCCTCGCGACTACTTCCGCCGCGCCCGCTCCAGGTACCGCCCGTTCTTCCCCAGGTCCCGCTCCCGCAGGAACTCCACCAGCCTCTTCACGTGCGGGTTGATCCCGTTCATCGTGTCGAACTCCGCGATCGCCTCGGCGAACGTCTTCTTCTTCGAGATGAACAGCCGGCGCACCGCGTCCTCGATCGCCTCGATGTCTCCCTCAAGAAACCCGTTGCGGCGCAACCCCATCGAATTGGTGTCCCACACGGTGTCGTCCTGCACCTTGACGAACGGCGGAACGTCCTTCTTGATCCGCGAGTAACCCGCGACGAAGACGTAATCGCTGATCCGCACGAAGTGGTGCGACGCCGCCCCGCCGCTCAGCACCACGTTGTCCCCCACCACCACGTGCCCCGCCAGCATCACGTTGTTCGCCAGGACGCACCCGTTGCCCACGTGGGCGTCATGACCGACGTGCGCGTTGACCATCAGCAAATTGTTCGAGCCGATGCGCGTGATCCCGCCTCCCTTTTCCGTGCCGGCGTGAAGCGTGACCGCCTCGCGGATCTGGTTGTCGTCGCCAATCACCAGCGACGAGTTCGCCTCTCCCTTGTACTTCAGGTCCTGCGGGGGACCCCCGATCACGCAGTTCGGGTGAAACACGTTTCCCGAGCCGACCGTCGTGCGCCCGGTCAGCATCACGTGCGCGATCAGGCGGCAGCCGGGGCCGATCCGCACGTCGGGCCCGACGACGCAGAACGGTCCGACCTCGACGTCGGATGCCAGTTCCGCGCGAGGATCGACGACGGATTGTTGCGAAATCTTGGGCATGTTCAGACTGCTCGCGAACCCTCTCTGGCGGGCCCTTTACAAGGGCTCCGAATCAACCAGCATGAATTTGATATCGGCCTCACAGGCGAGTTTCTCGCCCACGAAAGCCTTGCACCGGACGTGACCCGTCCGGCTTTTGACGCGCACGGTAATCGCTTCCAGGATCAGTTGATCGCCCGGCACCACGGGGTGGCGCATCTTCACCTTATCCATACTCAGAAGCACTGCAAGCTTGCCCGTGTGCTCCAGCTTCTGGCTCAGCAGGATGCCCCCGAGCTGCGCCATCGCTTCTACGATGAGCACGCCGGGCATGATCGGTTGGCCCGGATAATGCCCCTGAAAGAAAATATCATTAAATGTAACGTTCTTGATTCCCACCGCCCGCTGGTCCCCCTCCACCTCTAACACCCGATCCACCAGCAACATCGGGTAACGATGCGGAAGGATCCGCTGGATCCGCCGGATGTCCAGCGCCGACTCGCGACTGACCAGCATCGCCCGCTCGCTGGCGGCGTCCTGTTCCAGCAACCGTTTGGCCAGCAGGTGGTTCAGCGAATGCCCCGATTTATGCGCAAAAATTCGCCCCCGTATCGGCCGGCCCACCAAATAGAGGTCCCCCAGCAGGTCCAGGACTTTATGTCGGGCGCATTCGTCGGCAAAACGAAACGAATTCTCGATCGGCCCGTTCTGATCGATCACCAGCAGCTCACGCGGGGAGAGGTGCTGGCCCATGCCGCGGGCCCGCAATTCTTCGGCCTCATGCTTGAACACAAATGTTCGCGCCGGCGCGAGCTGCGTCACAAAGTCATCATCCCCGAGTTGGAACTTGACGACCTGCCGACCCACGGGGGGCGGGGCTTCAAAATCGTAGATGACTTCGAGCCGGTCCTCCGGCCCCGGCAAGGCCGCGAGCGTCGCATCCCCCGCCGTGACCTGGAGCGGCTTCTTGATGATCAGCGGCCGCAGCTCCATCTCCTGCTCGACCAACCCCGCTTCCTGAATTGCAGTGACGAACGATTGCGATGATCCATCACCCCCGGGCACTTCGCCGGCGTTGCCACCCGATACCTTGACGATCGCGTTATCGACGCCCATGCCCACCAGGGCCGCCATGCAGTGCTCGACCGTCTGCACGAAGAGGGTGCCGTTCTTAAGGCACGTCCGGCGGGGTTGCTTGAGGACGTTTTCGATACTCGCCCGGATCGTCGCGACCTTCCCGTCCTGCTCCCGGACGAACGTGATCCCCTCGTCCGCCTGCGCGGGCGCAAAGGTCAGCGTCGCGTTCTCGCCGGAAAACAGCCCGGGTCCCTCGAACGAGACTTCTTTCGAGATGGTTTGTTGTTTACGGGTCACGCGCGGGTCAAAAGCGCGGATTATAGCGATGACTCGGAGAAGTTGAAGAAGCTGGTCCCATAACCCCCCTTGGCGTGAAACTGGGCAAAATCTTCTAATTGCGCAGCTTGAAGCGATCGATGGGTGGATGGGAGATCGGAGTGTCGGTTATGCGCTTCGTGTTTGCAAAATCGCTGGCGTGTCTTACAGTTACACCCGGCCGGGGAGGAATGGCACGAAGCCGGACGTCCGCCCATATGGAGTTTGTGACATATGGCGCCGCGGCCGGTGTGGAGGAGCAACAGGACCGGCCCAAATCGCCGCCCCGTCTCTCTTCTCACCAAAACACGGATGATCCCTCTGAAAGGAGCGCGTTGTGCGACTCGGTGACTTTCTGACCGTTCTGCGTCGATCGGCGGTGTGGGCGCCCGGCGCCATGCTCGCGGGCGTACTGGCCTTGGGAGGCTGCGAGACCAAGAGCTTTCTCGACCCCGGCGAGATGATGCGCACCAACAAGGGCACTCTGACCGTCCCCGTCCTGCCCAGCCTCGCCGAAGGCCTGGACGAAGCCGAACCCGAGTTTGCCAACGCCGAGGACGTCAAGCAGGCCGACCTGAAGGCCTCCAACCAGGACTACGTCATCGGGCGCAACGACCTGCTGAGCATCTCCATCACCGAGGTCGCCGGTCCCGGCGTCGAATCCGTCAAGACCACGCGCGTCAGCGAGAGCGGAATGGTCAGCCTCCCCCTGATCGGCAGCATCAAGGCCGCCGGTCAGACCGAAGCCGACCTCGAGAAGGCCATCGCCCAGGCTTACAAGGACAAGAATCTCATCCAGAACGCACAGGTCTCCGTCACCGTGCTGGAAGCCCGCCAGCGCACGTTCAGCATCCTGGGCGCGGTCGGCCGGCCGGGGCAGTACCAGATCGTCCAGAGTGACTTCCGCCTGCTCGATGCGCTGACCCTCGCCGGCGACGTGCAGATCCAGGGGATCGAAAACGCCTACATCATCCGCAAGGAAACCCCAGGCGGCGACGCCACAACCAAGCCCAGTGATACCAAGCCCGGTGACCAGACTCGGCCAAAGCCGACCGATCCCCTCCAGGGTAAGCAGCAGGGACGCGGCGACAATGCGCTGAAAACGCAGGTGGCCCAGGCGCCCATCGCCGATCACCCGGTTCACCTGGTCATGTTGCAGGACAAGCCGGCGACCGCGGGTCCCGACGAGGGCGGCCGCAAGGTCCTGATCGATGGCAAGTGGGTTCCGGTCGGCACGACTGCCGCCCAGCCCGGTACCGCTCAGCCCGCTCAACCGGGCGCGGCCCAACCCGCCCCCACGGACACCTTGGCGCCGAGCAAACCCGCGGAAGGTGCGTCATCCACACCCGCAGCCGGCCCAGGTACTGCCGCGGGCGCTGCCGCACCGTCACCCAGCGGTTTTGCGTTTGATGCCCCCAAACCCGATGCGGATACTCGAATCATCCGCGTGCCCCTCGAACGCCTCCAGCGGGGTGAACTGCAATACAACGTCGTCATCCGACCCAACGACACCATCATCGTCCCCCCGCCGCACGTCGGCGAATACTACATGGGCGGTCACGTCCAGCGCGCGGGTGTCTACAGCCTCACCGGCCGCAACATTACCCTCAAGCAGGCGATCATCTCCGCCGGCATGGTCGATCCATTGGGGTGGCCGGAGCGCACCGAGGTCATCCGGCGCGTGGGCCGCGATCGTGAGCTCTTCGTCCGCGTCAACCTTCCCAAGATCTTCGCCGGTGAGCAATCGGACATTTATTTGCGGCCTTACGATACCGTCAATGTCGGTACCAACGCGATCGCCCCCTTCCTGGCGGCGTTCCGCGGCGCGTTCCGCCTTACCTATGGTTTCGGGTTCATTTACGACCGGAACTACTGGGAGCAAACTGGGACCAACCGGTAGGATTGCCAACAATTTCCTGCAGATTGCGGACCGGGAGGATTTGGAATTCTCCCGGTTCGTGTCATGATGGGAGCACGCGAGCACACGATCGGGTTTTTACTTGAACTGCCCACCCGGCTTATCGTAGGATCTTCGTTGGCTTCCCGGGGGCCGCAGCGGACATGCCTCGCACTGCGTGAAGTCCAACCAGCATCGCACATCGGGTGTCGCGCAGGTCGAATCAGCACCTGAAGATCGTCCCGTGTCGCGCCGTGTCCGTCCACAGGGTGCCAGGACGAATGGTCCAAGTGGGGCGACGCAACGATTGGGAGAAACCGTCTGAGCCAGGCAACTCACATTACGTCACCGACGCTGGATTACGCAGCCGAGGATCAGTTGACCCGGGGGGGGGCGCGCGATCGATTCTGGGGTCTGCCGTTATCCGCCTGGGTCCAGATCGTCGCGATCACCGCGCTGATGATCGCGTTGTTCCGCTTCAACCTGGTCCGGTTGTGGGGCAAGACCAACCCCTTCAACGGTCAGGATTCCAACTGGCAGCACTCGATCTTCGTCCCGTTGATCGGGATTTACTATCTTTACATCCATCGAGACGAACTCCTCCGTGCGGCGGCGATGCCGCAGCGCCCCGAGCGCTCCATCCGTGTCTTGTCGCTGATCGGCATCGCCCTGATGGCGCTGGCGTGCGTCGGGTTCCTGGCCAACGGTGAGACGGGAACACCGCTGATGCTCGCCGGCCTGCTGGGGCTGGGCCTGGCGATCCCGGCGGCGATACCCAGGTCCGGCGCGCTGGGCGCCGTGTTGCTGGCCGAGGGGCTTTTAGTCTTCGCCTACGGGATCTGGCCCGGTCAGAACGATTACGTGAAAGACCTGGGGATGGTGATCACCGTATTCGGCGTGGCCACGCTGCTGGCGGGCTGGCCCGTCATGAAGGTCGCCTGGTTCCCCATCGCGTTCCTCGTCGTGGCGTTGCCGTGGCCCGAACTGGTGTACAGCCGGCTCGCGTCGCCCCTTCAGCGCATCGCGGCGAGCGTGGCGGTGGGCACCCTGCGGTTGAGCGGCGTGACGGCGCAGAACTACGGAACCAAGATCATGATGTTCGGCCAGGGGGGCGTGCCGCGCGTGCTCAACGTCGCCGAGGCGTGCGCGGGCCTGAAATCCGTGATGACGTTCCTCATGGTCGGCGGAACCGTCGCCTTCCTCTCGCAGCGGCCGCTTTGGGAGAAGGTGATCATCACGCTGTCGGCGATCCCCATCGCGATCTTCTGCAACGTGATGCGCGTCGCGGGGCAGGGTGTCCTCGACTTCTACTGGAGTCACGAGGTCTCCGAAGGGTTCGCCCACCAGTTCGTGGGCCTGATCATGATCATCCCCGGCTTCTTCCTGATCCTGCTCGTCGGGTGGATCCTGGACCGGCTCTTCATCGAAGAGCTGGACCGCGACCGCCTCGCGCTGGCGGGCAACAACAACCGAATCGCGGGCCCGCGGACGCCTGCACCGCCGTCATCGGCCGCACCGGCCCGCACGAATAAGCGTGTGATCGTCGAAGTGCCACGCAAGCCGCCGGCGGGTGAATCGCCGCCGACGGAGCCGGCCCATGCAGCGATCCAGGTGGCGACGCCCGGTGAGCCGGTCGCACCGGCAAACGTGCCGGCGCCGTCTGCCCCCGCGCCGGCGACAAAGCCCACGTCAACGCCAAAACCGGCGCCCCCGCCGGTGTCCACGCTCAAGGCGCCGCCGCCGCCGGCGGCCAGGGATCGGGCGACCGGCGGTAATGGTGGCGTGGCGATCCCGCCGTCCACGCTCAAG
>DATBFY010000499.1:0-4543 GCA_036558265.1 Tepidisphaeraceae bacterium
CCCCTGCTGCACTGCCCGCCCGACGTGTCGGCGCCGATCGCCGATAAGAGCGCCCCCGCGTCACGCCCGCGCATGATCCTCGCGCTCCTGATCGTTCTGGTCGGCTCGTTCCACCCCTGGTTGCTTGCGTTCAGCACGGAGGCGCGCGGCTACGCGCTGCTGCTGCTCCTGTGCGTGGTGGCGACCCACTGCCTGCCCACGCGTGCCGCGTGGATCACCTGGCCCTACGTCGCCGCCACCGCCGCCGCGATCTACACCGTCCCGCTGGGCATCGCGGCGGTCATCGGTCATGGGGTGGCGCAACTCACGCTGCGCGGACGGGGGCCCTTCTTCGCCTGGCTTCGCTCCGCCGCCGCCGCCGGAGGGATCGTGCTGCTCCTCTACAGCCCCCTGCTGGGCGGGATGCGGCGCTACTTTGCCAGCGCCACCACCGCCACCAATCCACCCGGCATCTTCCTCGAGCAGGTCTTCGAACACACACTCGCGGGCAGGCCGATCCACCAGCCCCTGGCCGCGATCGCCGCCGCGGCACTGATCCTCGTGGGCGGCGCGATCGCCTACCGGCGGGACGTGCTCCGCCCGACGCTGATCACCTTCGCCGTCGCCAGCGTGATCGCCCTGCTCCTGCCCCTTGTGCTGCGCGGCGCCGGCGAGCCGCGCTTCGCCCTGTGGCCGATCCCGCTCTCCGTCATCGCGCTCTCGACACTTCTTGCGATCCCGTTCTCCCCTCGTGATACCGCGCCGCAACGGGCCCGGCGCCCACACCCCGCCTTTACTGCCGTGCCGTTCGCCCTCGCCGTGCTGTTGCTCATCCCGCCCTACATCGGACTCCTGAAATACCCCGCCCAACCCTGTCGCGAGGCGCTGGAACAAGCCCAGGACCTCGCCCCGACCGACGCGCGTCTGGCCGCCGTCGGCCTGGCGGCGCGAGAGGCGCTTTACACCTATCCCACCCCGCGCCCGTTCGATATTATCCGCTCCGCCCACGACCTGGCCGACCTCGAATCGAGCAATCTGACTGCTAGGGTCTGGCTCGTCATCTTCTTCCCCCAATTCCTGGACCACGACCAGCCCGAGCTCAGCGCCTACATCCGCACCCATTACACCGTAGCCGCCACGCTTCCCGCCCGATGGGAGCCGGTGCAGATCCTCCACCTCCGCGCGCGATGACCTGGCGATATGCCGCGGCCACGCGCGATGGATCACGGCTGCCCGGCGGTGGGAACCGGGGCCGTCGCCGGTGTCGGCACGCGCTCGCGGAACACGACCGGCCTGAACACCAGCAGCGTCTCGGTCTGCTCCGCCGCGCCGTCGTTGATCAGGAACGCGTTCCCCAGGCTCGTCGGCCACTTCGCGTCGGGCGAGGGTGCGACCACCAGGAACGAGTCGAAGGGCACGTCCACGGTGAGGTTCAGGTCGTACAACTGCTCGGGGTGGACGAACTGGTACGTCGTCGTGTTGATGTCGCCCACCGGCACGACGCGCTCGCGCAGCGAGCGCACGACCGGGCACATCGTCAAGCGCACCGTCCCCAGCTTGCGCGGCGCCGGCTGAAAAGAGACGCGCATCAGGTTGTCGCACCGCTCGAACGTCCGCCCGACCAGGTCACCGTCGCCGTTGTAGTAAAAGACGTCCTGGTACGGCACCTTGAGCTTGAGCTCGGTGTCCATGTCCTTGACCTCGCGGCCGGTGAACGCGCTGGGCAGCGTCATCGCCGGGTACTGCTCGAGGATGCCCTTCACGTAATCCCACTCTGACGACGCGGCGACGCCCACGCGCACGCCATTCTTGTACAGCAGCTCGTAGGTCCCCACGTCCACCGCCCGCTCGTCCACGTGGCTCCAGAACTTGCTCTGCGTCCCGCTGACCGTCCCCGCCGGAACCGTGATCTTGTACAGCACGAGCTGGATCAACAGCGGCACGTCCGGCGTCGGGTCCACGTGCATCAACGCAGAGCCCGGTGGGAAAAAGTTGAACTTCGGCTCGGGCGGTTTGCCCTTCACCTGTTCGGCGGCGCTCGCGTCCGTCGCGGGCTTCTTTGGGCCGCAACCAACCAGCGCCACGCAGCAGGCGGCGACGATCATCGCTCGGATGCCTATGCCGGATCGAAGGGGCTTGCTCATGGGGGTCAGCTCACGGGTGTAGGTGAAATCTGCGCCACAGGCTCACTTGAGTTCTTCCCCCGCGAGAGTCTCGACCACGCGCTCCAGGCCCCGGTCCCAATCCTCGCGCGCGATGTTGATCGCCGGCGCCAGGCGCACGACCTGTTTCGCCGTCAGGTTGATCGACACGCCCCGCGCCAGCGCCCGCTCCACGAAGCCCGCCGCCGGCGGCGCGGTCAGCTCCACGCCCAGCATCAATCCCTTCCCGCGGATCTGGCGGACTTTCTCCCTCAATCGTCGCTCCTCGCGCAGCCGCGCTACCGCGCGTTCACCCAGTTCCTGCGCATGTGCCACCAGGCGATCGCGCTCGATCACCTCGAAGATCGTCCGCGCCACCGCCATGCAGATCGGGTTGCCCCCCAGCGTGCAGCCGTGCGTGCCGGGCACCATCAACCGTGCGATCGACGGCCTCGCCCACATCACGCCCATCGGCAACCCGCCACCGACCGCCTTTCCAAGCGTCATGATGTCCGGCGACACGCCCCCCTCTCCAAACCACTGATGCGCGAACCATCGCCCGGTGCGCCCTCCGCCGGTCCAGACTTCGTCGAAGATCAACGTGATCCCGCGCTCGTCGCACAACCGCCGCACCCGCGCCGCATAGTCCGCCGGGTATTCGTTGACGCCACCCTCCCCCTGGATCGGCTCCATGATGATGCCGGCCGTCTCTTCATCCACCACCGCCGCGAGCTGGTCGAAGTCCCCCGGTTCGACCTGGACGAACCCCGGGACGGTCGGCTCGAACCCGGCGCGATACGTCGGGTTACCCGTCGCCGCGATCATCGCCAGCGTCCGCCCGTGGAAACTCTTGTTGAGCGAGATGATCTTCCAGCGCTTGCCGCCCTCCTGGTGCCCGCGCAGTCGCGCCAGCTTGCACGCCGCCTCGTTCGCCTCCGCGCCGCTGTGACAGAAGAACGCCTGTCCTTCGAACCCGTGCCGCGCGATCAATCTCGCGAACTCGATCTGCGGCGTCGAGTGGAACGTGTTCCCGACCGCCCAGAGCCGATTCGCCTGCTCACCGGCCGCCCGCACCAGGTCCGGATGACAATGCCCCAGGATCGTCCCGCCAAACCCCGCGAACAGGTCCAGGTACTCCCGCCCATCCGTATCCCACAACCGCGACCCCTGCCCGCGGGCCATCACGACCGGCAGCCGCGCATAATTCCCGATCAGGTACTGCTTCCCCTCGCTTAGGATCTCCTGGGTGCTTCGCATTGGTGAATCCATCTGGCGTCAACCTCGAGCGGGGTGAGCATACCAGATTTCCAGGCTTGCACCCGCCCCCGCTACTGGCTACTGACTACCAGCTACTGTCTACTCTCTCCTGCAGGAGCACTCCGAATGTCCAAGCTCGAATGGGGCATCCTCGGCACCGGCAACATCGCCCGGCAATTCGCCGTCGGCGTCGCCGCCAGCCGCCGCGGACGCCTCGCCGCCGTCGCCTCCCGCACCGCCGACAAGGCCGCACTGTTCGCCAACACACATAACGCGCCCACCGCCTACGGCTCCTACGACCAGCTCCTCTCGGACCCCGCAATTACCGCCGTCTACAACTCGCTGCCCAACCATCTCCATCACGAGTGGACGATCAAGGCCCTCCAGGCCGGCAAGCACGTCCTGTGTGAGAAACCCTTCGCCCTCAGCCTTGGTGAGGCCCAGGAGATGTTCGACGTCGCCGATCGACACGGCCGCGTGCTGATGGAAGCCTTCATGTACCGCACCCACCCCGTCACCCATGCCATCATCGATAAGGTGCGCGGCGGCGCGATCGGACAGGTCAAACTCATCCGCGCCAGCTTCTGCTTCAAGGTCAGCAAGTGGCAGGGCAACATCCGCTTCAACGCCAAGCTTCACGGCGGCGTGATCATGGACGTCGGCTGCTACTGCGTGAACTTCGCCCGCCTCTTCGCCGCCGCCGAACCGACCGCCGTGCACCTCGTCCACCAGCGACACGAGTCCGGCGTGGACGACGTCGCCGCCGGCACGCTGGTCTTCCCCAACGGCGTGATCGCAACGTTCAGTTGCGGCATGACTGTCCACGCCGACAACACCAGCTCGATCTGCGGTACCGAAGGCTACGTCGAGATCCCCGTCCCTTGGAAACCGCCCGCCCGCGGCGCCACCTTCACGATCGGCCGCTCAACACCCCCCAAGATGGAAAATCCCGGCAGTCAACCAGCCCCCCCGCCCCGCCAATCCTTCACGGTCGACACCGACGGCGAACTCTACGGAATCGAGGCCGACTCCTTCGCCGCCACCGTCTTCGACGGCACGGCACCCGCCGTCACAAGGGAGGACACGCTGGGCAACCAGCGCGTGATGGACGAACTGCGTCGTCAGATCACTTCCACGGGATAGGTCGTCATCCAGATGTCGATTTG
>DATBFY010000500.1:0-27377 GCA_036558265.1 Tepidisphaeraceae bacterium
TGCGGCAGAGACGACCAGCAGCGACGAGAACGTGCTGACGGCGACCGCGTCCAACGGGGCGGCGATCGGGTCGTTCCAGTTCCAGGTGGCGCGGCTGGTCACGACCCAGCAGGCGGTCAGCAACGGCTTCAACGACCCCAACGCCAAGGTCGGCGCCGGGACGATCACGATCGAGCAGGGGGGTGGCGAGGTTTCGAATCACACGCTGCTTTCGGACATGAACGGCGGGGCGGGCGTGCGCCGCGGGGTCTTCCGCATCACCGACGGCGGCGGGCACTCGGCGGTGATCGACACCACCTCCGCGGTGAGCCTGGACGACGTGATCAAGAAGATCAACACGTCGCTGGACATCAGCGTGCGCGCCAGCATCGACGGCGACAAGATCAAGCTGACGGACAACTCCGGGCAGACCACGTCCAACTTCACGGTGACGGACCTGGGAGACGGGCACGCGGCGGCGGACCTCGGGCTGGCGGGGGTGGCGGCGGCTTCGGGCGTGATCACGGGCACGGACGTGAACTACCTGTCGGCGGCGACGACGCTGAACGGGATCAACGACGGCCGCGGGATACGCAAGAACTCCGCGGGGAACGACCTGGCGATCACGGCGGGGGGGCAGACGTACAACATCTCGCTGGCGTCGGCGAAGAATCTGGGCGACGTGTTCGACGCGATCAAGACGGGCACCAGCGGCGCCGTGACCGCGTCGATCGACCCGGGCGGCAATGGCATCAAGCTGTCGGGCAGCGGAACGATCACCGTGGCGGACGTGGCCGGCTCGAAGGCGGCGACGGACCTGGGGCTCGTGGGCAGCGGCAGCGGGACGATCAGCGGCGGCCAGATCCTGGCGGGGTTGAACACGGTCATGGTCTCGTCGCTCAACGGCGGCAATGGGCTCGCGCTGGGATCGATCCAGATCACCAACGCGGCGGGGGCGAGCGCGACGGTGGACTTGTCGGGCGCCAAGACGGTGCAAGATGTGCTGGACGCGATCACCAACGCCGGGATCGGCGTGAAGGGGGCGCTCAACCAGTCGGGGAACGGCATCCAGGTGACCGACAACAGCGGTGGGACGGGGTCGCTGCAGATCGCCGAGGCCGGTGGGACGACGGCGGCGGACCTGGGATTGCTCGGGACCGCCGGCCCGGGGCAGACGGCGATCACCGGCAAGAACCTCCAGCGGCAGTGGGTGTCGGAGAACACGCTGTTGGCGGACTACAACGGCGGCAAAGGCGTCTCGCCGGGCAGTTTCCAGATCACCAACTCGAAGGGGACGGCCTTCACGATCAACATGCTCGCCGGGACCAAGCAGTCGCTCGGCGACGTGATCAACGACATCAACGCCCGCAACGCGGGGGTGACCGCGTCGATCAACGCCCACGGGGATGGGCTCCTGCTGACCGACACGGCGGGCGGGGGACTGCAGCTCAAGGTCGAAAACGTGGACGGGACGTCGGCGACTGACCTGAACATCGCGGGGACGGCGGCCGCCGGCAGCACCACGATCGACGGGAGCTTTGAGAAGACGATCGACGTGACGGCCACCGACACGCTGGCGACCGTGCAGCAGAAGCTTTCGACGCTGAACTTCGGCGTGGTGGCGCAGGTGATCAGCGACGGTTCGACGACGGCGCCGTTCCGCTTGTCGCTGTCGGCCAAAAACGCCGGGGTGAACGGCCGGGTGGTGTTCGACGGCGGGACGACGGCGCTGGGAACGCGGAACCTGGTCGAGGCACAGGATGCGGCGGTCTTCCTCGGGTCGGCGCAGGATACCGAGCCGCTGCTCATCACGTCGGCCAAGAACCAGGTCTCGGGCGTGATCAAGGGGGTGACGATCGACCTGCACGGGGTCAGCGACGAGCCGGTGACCTTGAACGTGACCAAGGACGTGGACAGCGTGGTTGATCAGATCAAGAAGTTCACGGACGACTTCAACGGGCTGGTGGACAAGATCAACGACCTGACCAAGTTCGACCCGGACACGCAGGAGCAGGGCCTGCTCCTGGGGGACACGACGGTGCGGACCGTGCAGTCGAACGTCTACAACGTGCTGCAAACGGTCGTAAAGGGGAGCGGACAGTACAAGATCCTCGCCGACGTGGGCCTGACGCTCGGCGACGGGGCCAAACTGGAGTTCGACGAGGACAAGTTCCGCGAAGCCTACGCGAACGACCCGGACGCGGTGCAGCGGCTCTTCACGGCGAGCGGGAACGCGCTGGGCGTGGAGACGCCGGTGAGCCAGCTCAACGGCGGGCAGGGGTTGCGGACGGCGGGGACGGGAAAGAACGATTTCCAGATCACGCTGCGGGACGGCACGAACCTGACCGTGTCTCTGGGCACGGCGACGAAGCTGAGCGACGTGATCGATGCGATCAACCAGGTCGGCGGGACGAAGCTGACGGCCGAGCTGCGTGACGACGGGAAGGGGCTGCGACTGACTGATCTGACGGGCGCGACGACCAGCCCGCTGAAGGTGACGGCGTTGAACGGCTCGCAGGCGGCCTACGACCTGGGGATCACGACCGGCGCGATCGGGAACATCCTGGACGGGCGGGAGATCGTGCCGACTACGGCGGTGGACACCGCGACGACGGGCATCGGGGCGGCGATCGTCTCGATGATCGACAAGCTGGCGGACCCGGTCAGCGGCGTGGTCACGCGCGAGAATCAGACCCTGGACGCACGGACCAAGGAGTTCCAGGACCGCATCGACGAGCTGGGCGCGATCCTCGATCAGAAGCGCACTCGGCTGGAGACGCAGTTCGCGAACATGGAGACCGTGCTGGCGGGACTGCAGTCGCAGCAGTCGGCGCTGGGTTCGCTGAGCGGGATCAGCACGTCGTCGTCGGCCGCGAAGAAGTAGTTTTCCGCGCAATTCTTGCGCCGCGCCTCAGGCGAGCGGCGCGGCCGCGCGGTGTGCGATCTCAACCTCCCCTCGGATTCAAGCCGATATGTCTAACAGTGCGAGACTTGCGCCTGCGTAGCGCCGGCGCGCCAGGAAGAACCATTCGCGTATGAACCCACACGCCAATCCTCAGGCCGCCCAGAATTACCTGCGGACCAAGATCTTCACCGCGACGCCGGAACAGCTCCAGTTGATGCTGTACGACGGCGCGATCCGGTTCGGGGAGCAGGCGCGGGCGGCGCTGGAGCAGAAGAACTTCGAGCAGAGCTACGCGATGATCTCGCGCGTGCAGAAGATCATCACCGAGATGAACTCGTCGTTGCGGCACGACGTGTCGCCCGAACTGTGCGGGAAGATGGCCTCGCTTTACAACTACATCTACCGCAAGCTGGTCGAGGCGAACATCGATCATACGGTGGCCTCGCTCGACGAGGCGCTCAAGCTCCTGCGGTACCAGCGGGAGACCTGGACGATGCTGCTGGACCAATTGGGGAAGACCAAGGCGGCGGCGGCGGCGACGAAGCTGGACATGCCGGCGCCGGACGCGCGGATGGAACAGAGCATCAAGATCAGCGCGTGAGAATCCAAGGCGGCGGACTGGACAGGGCGGGAAAAACTGCGAAATTCGAGCCGGCAGGGGTTGATCGGTTCATGCCGACCGGAGACCGCGCGTGCCCGCACTTCCTGAAAACGTCAGATCGATCCTGCAAAAAGGCGTGGCGATTCCGGCGATGCCGCTCGCCCTTACCGCGCAGCGGAAGCTCGACGAGCGCCGGCAGCGGGCGCTGTGCCGGTATTACGTGGCGGCGGGGGCGGGGGGGATCGCGGCGGGGGTGCATACCACGCAGTTCGCGATCCGCGATCCGAAGGTGGGACTCTTTCGGCCCGTGCTCCAGATCGTGGCGGAGGAATTCGCGCGGGCCGATCAAACGCGGAACTCGCCGCTGGTGCGCATCGGAGGCGTCTGTGGGGCAACGAGCCAGGCGGTGGGCGAGGCGGGCGCGCTCAGGGAGCTGGGCTATCACGCGGGATTGCTGTCGCTGGCGGCGCTCAAGACGGCGACGGAGGATCAGCTCATTACCCATTGCCGCGCCGTGGCGGACGTGCTCCCGATTATTGGCTTTTACCTTCAGCCGGCGGTCGGAGGACGGGTTCTGCCGTACACATTCTGGCGGCGGTTCGCCGAGATCGAGAACGTCGTGGCGATCAAGATGGCGCCGTTCAACCGCTATCAGACGCTCGACGTCCTGCGCGCAATCGCCGAGAGCGGGCGAGAGGACATCGCGCTGTACACGGGGAACGATGACAACATCGTGATGGACCTGGTCACGCCGTACAGGTTTAAAGCTGGCAATCGGCAGGTGGAGCGGCGGATCGTCGGGGGGCTGCTGGGTCACTGGTGCGTCTGGACCAAGAAGGCGGTCGAGATTCTCAAGACCTGCCAATTCGCCGGCGTGGGGAACTCGATCCCGGCGGATCTGCTGCGGCTGAACGTCGAGGTGACGGACGCGAACGCCGCGTTCTTCGATGCCGCCAACGCCTTCGCCGGGTGCATCGCCGGCTTGCACGAGGTGCTGCGGCGGCAGGGACTTCTCGAAGGAATCTGGTGCCTGGACGAGCACGAGACGCTGAGCCCTGGGCAAGCGGAGGAGATCGACCGGGTGTACGCGGCGTATCCTCATCTGAACGATGACGCGTTTGTCGCGGAGCATCGGGATGCGTGGATGCGATGATGTGAAACTTTTTCCACCGAGGGGCCCATGTCGGGGTTGTACTGATCTGTTGCATCTGCTAACGGGTTCGTATGACGACCCGGGTCGACTTTCCGATCCTCGCCGCCGCTGCCGCCACGGCAGGGGAGTTGCCGCTGATCTCGACGATCGCGGCGGCGTTCGCGGCGGCGTGGGTGCTGGGGCTGATCACCCATAAGCTGCGGCTTTCGCCGATCGTCGGGTACCTGCTCGCCGGGGTGGCGATCGGGCCGCACACGCCGGGGTTCACAGGGGATGTCGGGCTGGCGCATCAACTTTCGGAGATCGGGGTGAGCCTGCTGATGTTCGGGGTGGGGCTGCATTTCCACCTGGGGGACCTCTTGAATGTGCGGAATGTGGCAGTGCCCGGGGCGGTCGGTCAGAGCCTGGTGGCGACGCTGCTGGGGGCGGCGATGGCGGTGGCGTTCGGGTGGCCGGTCAGGTCGGGGCTCGTCTTGGGCATGGCGATGGCGGTCGCGAGCACGGTCGTGCTGATCCGCGTGCTGACGGACCATCACGTGCTGGATACGACGGCCGGGCACGTGGCGGTAGGGTGGCTGATTGTCGAGGACGTGCTGACGGTGCTGGTGTTGGTGTTGATCCCGGCGTTGGGGGTCGTGAAGACAACGGCCGGCGCCGAGAGCGACGGACTGTGGGTCACGCTGCTGATCGCCCTGGCGAAGCTGGCGGCGCTGGTGGCGATCCTCCTGCTGGCCGGCTCAAGGGTGATCCCCTGGGTGATGGTGCAGGTGGCGCGGCTGCGCTCGCGCGAGCTCTTTACGCTGACCGTGCTGGTGATGGCAATCGGGGTGGCGGCGGGGTCGGCCAAGGTGTTCGGGGCGTCGATGGCGCTGGGGGCGTTCCTGGCGGGCATGGTGGTGGGGCAGTCGCCGGTCTCGCACCAGGCGGCGGCGGACGCGCTGCCGCTACGGGATGCGTTTGCGGTGCTCTTCTTCGCCGCGGTCGGGATGCTGTTTGACCCGCGGTTCGTACTCGATCACCCGGGGTTGGTGGTCGCGGGGTTGGCGATCGTGATGGTGGGAAAGCCGCTGACGGCGATGGTGATCGTGGCGATCATCGGCTATCCCGCGCGCACGGCGCTGACGGTGGCGATCGGGTTGGCACAGATCGGGGAATTTTCGTTCATCCTGTCGGACCTGGGACGGGCGCATGGGCTGGTTAACGAGGCCGGTCACAACCTGCTGGTCGCGTGCGCGATCGTGTCGATCACGGCCAACCCGCTGCTGTTCCGTTGCGTCGAGCCGACGGAGCGGGTGCTGGCGCGCTGGCCGGCGCTGTGGCGGTTCATGAACCGCAAGTCGCAGGCGCGCGGGGGCGAGATGAACCGCCGCGCCGGCGAGCTGCTGGAGCGGTCGGCGGAGCCGGTCGCGGTGATCGTCGGTTACGGCCCGGTCGGGCGGACGGTGGATGAAATCCTCCGCAACGGCGGCCTGGAAACCGTGGTTGTGGACCTCAACATGGACACGATCCAGCGCTTGACGAGCCAGGGGCGCGCGGCGATCTACGGGGATGCGTTCAACATCGAGGTTATGCACCAGGCGTTCGGCCGCGCCACGCACCTCATCATCACGCTGCCCCACTCGACCAACCGCAACCCGCTGATCGCCGCGGCCAAGCTGATCAATCCAGAGATCAAGGTGTTCGTGCGGGCGCGGTACCTGTCGGAACAAGATGAGCTGCGGCAGGTGGGGGCGGACGCGGTCAGTTATGAGGAGGCGGAGGCCGCGGTGGCGCTGGCGCGGCTGCTGTTGTTCGAGCGCGGCGCCGACGACGCGACGGTCCGGCATGAGACGACGCGCATCCGGCAGGCGTTCGCGGAATCGGCCGCCACCTGATGCCTGGGCGGATCAATCGTCATCGAAGCTGGGAAGCGTGGCGCTGGGGAGGACGGGAATGCTGACGCCGCGCGGCGTCGGCGTCGCGTCGGGCAGCTCCGGCACCGGGATGTCGTGCAGCGTCAGCACCATCGCGATCTCGTCGCAGTTCTCGTTCTTGGGGCACTTGACGCAGTCGCTCCAGACCTTGAGCGGCAGCGTGTCCTTGTTGACGACCTCGAAGCCCAGGCGCTCGAAGAACCGCTGCTCGTAGGTGAGGCTCATCAGCTTGCGGATGCCCAGGCGCCGGGCCTCCTCGACGCACCAGCGCACCAGTTGCGTGCCGATCCCCTTACCGCGCTGTCCATTATCCACGGCGAGCGATCGCACCTCGGTCAGGTCGGCCCAGATGACCGAGAGCGCGACGCAGCCGACGATCTCGTCGGTGGCGTCATCGACGTAGACGGCGAAATCGCGGATCGACTCGAAAAGCTGGGCGTAGCTCTTGAAGAGCATTTTCCCCAGCTCGGCGTGCGAGTTGATGATGTCCGAGATCGTTGGGACGTCGTGGATGGTGGCGTTGCGGATCACGGTGGAGAGTAGATGGTAGTCAGTAGCCAGCAGTCAGTAGTTTCGCTTGCGAGTTTATCGTCATGACCGGCCCTTTCGGTCTACTGACCACTGTCTACTGGCTACTAACTACTTTTGTTCGACGATGAAGATGAACTCGACCTCTACAGATGCGTCGAGCGGGAGGGTGTTGACGCCGACGGCGGCGCGGACGTGCTTGCCGTCTTCGCCGAAGAGCTCGAGGAGGAACTCACTGGCGCCGTTGGCCACCTGAGGCTGGGCGGTGAAGGCCGTATCGCTGGAGACGAACGCGCCCACGCGCAGCACCCCGGTGATCTGGTCGATCGGCACGACGGTGGCGGCGGCGGCGAGGGCGTTGATGACGCACTGTCGGGCGGCGGCCCTGGCCTGGTCGATCGGGCACCGGCTGGGGACCTGGCCGGTCGCCAGGGGCTTTCCGTCCTTCATCGGGAGCTGTCCGGCCACGTTGAGGAGGTTCCCGAGGCGTTTGGCGGGGACGTAGGCGCCGAACGGGCCGGAAACGGTCGGCAGGCTGACGCCCAGCGTCGCGAGCTTTGCGGTAAGGCTCATGCCGCAAGTGTAGCACGGCTCACGCAGGATTTCCGGTGTTGAGGCCGAGCGGGAAGGTGACTTCGAGCCAGGCGCAGTCGCTCAAGGTCTTGATAACCGGATCGCGCATCCGGGCGGGAAGGAGGATCGTGTCGCCCTTGGTGAGTGAAAGGGGTTCCTTCAGGCCGTCCACGCGGACCTGGGCCTGGCCTTCGAGCATCATCCAGACGACGGGCTGGTCGTAGGGGATGGCTTGCTCGACGCCTTCGACGAAGCGGACCTTTTCGAGGGCGAAGCAGTCGCTGGTCACCAGGCGCGTGACGGTTGTGAAATACCCGGCGGCGTGGGAGCGGCGTTGCTCGGCGGGCGCGCCGTCGTCCTCGAAGCGGATGCAGGCGAGAGCCTCTTCGACGTGGAGCTGTCGGGGCATGTCATTCTCCAGGCGGTTGAAGTCAAAGACGCGGAAGGTGGTGTCGCTGGGGGTCTGCACCTCGGCGACCAGGATGCCGGCGCCCAGCGCGTGAAGGGTGCCGCTGGGGAGAAAGAAGCACTGGCCGGGCTTGGTGGGGACTGCCGGGACGAGCGACATAACCGAACCGTCGGCGATCGCGGATCGAAATTGTTCTTTGCTCACGCCGGGTTTGAGCCCGCGGTAGAGGTACGAGCCCGGGTCACTTTCCAGGACGTACCAGGCCTCGGTCTTGAGATGGCAGCCGGTGTTGCAACTGACGTAGCCGGCGTCGGGGTGGACCTGTAGGGAGAGGTCGTCGCGTGCGTCGAGAAACTTCAGCAGTATGGGAAACTGGCCGCCGCCCAGCAGTTGCACGTCGCCGTGGATTGCCGGCCCGTATTCCTGGATGACCGAATGCAGCGTTCGTCCGGCGAGCGGGCCGTTGGCGACCAGGCTGCTGACCCACTGGTCGGTCTTGTCCACCACGCCGGGCGGGAAGTCGTAAAGTTCCCAGCTTTCGCCGATGGGTTTACCCTGCGGAATTGCCTTGCCGAGCACGCTTTCGAGCTTTCGACCTCCCCAGATCTTTTCCACGAAGCGCGGCTTAAATTTCAACGGGTACAGTGACATAATGCTGCGGGTACTCTATAACCCGCCACCCCGATGTCCACCAACGGCCACATCAAGACCTTCGTCGTCGATACCAACGTGCTGCTGCACAACCCCAACGCGATCTTCATGTTCGCCGACAACGAGGTGATCATCCCCTTCGACGTCATCGAGGAGTTGGACAAGTTCAAGACCAACACCGACGACCTGGGCCGCAATGCCCGCACGGTGATCCGCCACTTGGATCAGCTTCGCGAGCGCGGGAACCTGTCGCAGGGCATCGACGTGAAGGAGACCGGCGGGCGGATCCGGGTGATCCTGGAGGAGGACCAGAAGCTCTGCCCCGGCCTGACCGCCAACACGCCGGACAACCGCATCATCTGCACGGCCTACGCGCTTAAGCAGGAGGGCAAGCGCGTCGTCTTCATTTCCAAGGACATCAATGCCCGCATCAAGTCCGACACGATGGGCATCACGACCGAGGATTTCCTCGCCCAGAAGGTCGATTTCGAGCGGCTTTACACCGGGTGGCAGGAGGTGAAGGTCACGGGAGACGCGATCGACACGCTCTTTCAGAGCAAGCAGCTCAAGCTGAACCTTCCCAACATCTATGCGAACGAGTACGTCCTCTTGAAGGACGAGAACGACGAGTCGCACACGGCCCTCTCGCGGTATCGTGCGGATCTGAACGCGCTGGTGCCCGTGCGGAGCCGGCGCGGGCCGGTCTTCGGCATCATGCCGCGGAACCTCCAGCAGACGATGGCGCTCGACCTCTTGCTGGACGACTCGGTCAAGCTCGTATCGTTGATCGGCTCGGCTGGGACTGGCAAAACGCTGCTGGCGATCGCCGCGGGCATGACCAAGGTGCTCAACGAGCAGGTCTATCACAAGCTGCTGGTCGCGCGGCCGATTATGCCGCTCGGGCGCGACATCGGCTATCTGCCCGGCGACAAGGACGAAAAACTGACCGCGTGGATGCAGCCGATCTTCGACAACATGTCTTATCTCCTGTCGAACCGCCTCGCCGGCTCGGGACAAAACGAGGGACAGACCACCCACGCGTCGCTCTCGACGGTCGAGCAGCGGATCAAGCAACTGATGGAGTCGGGCCAGGTGATCCTCGAGCCGCTGACCTATATCCGCGGGCGGTCGATCCCGCATCAGTTCATGATCGTGGACGAGGCCCAGAACCTGACGCCCCACGAGGTCAAGACGATCGCCAGCCGGGTGGGCGAGGGTACAAAACTGGTTCTGACCGGCGACGCCAGCCAGATCGATAACCCCTACCTGGACAGCTCGAGCAACGGCTTGTCTTTCCTGGTCGAGCGGCTCAAGGGAAAGGCGATCGTCGGGCACATCACGCTCGCCAAGAGCGAACGATCGGAGCTGGCGAGTCTGGTGACGGCCGAGTTATAGCGCGCGCGAAGGGCTCGCAGGACCCGAAGAATGGGCGGGAATATTCAATCCGGCAAGCGTATTCTTTAGGTGATCGTGGAAACCGTCCCGGTCATCTCGCTTGCCAAGCCGCGCGTTCGCCGCGCCCTTCCCCGCATCGCCGTCGTCATCCCCGCCTGGAACGAGGAAGGCTCGATCGGTCGCGTGATCGACGACCTGCCCAAGGACTACGTCGATCGGGTCATCGTGGCCGACAACAACTCGACCGATTACACCGCCGGCGTGGCGCGCAAGTTCGGCGCGACGGTCGTGCCGGCGAGCCGGCAAGGATATGGGTCGGCGTGCCTGGCGGGCCTCGCGCACCTGGCGGCGCTGCCGCGGGATCAGCGTCCCGAGATCGTCGTCTTCGTCGACGCCGACTTTTCCGATCACCCCGAGCAACTGCCGCTCTTGGTCGATCCGATCATCGCCGGGCGTGCCGACTTCGTGATCGGCTCGCGGATGCTCAAGCGTCAGCCGCGCGGAGCGTTGCTCCCGCAGGCGGTCTTCGGCAACCGGCTGGCGTGCTTCCTGATGCGGCTGTTCTTCAGGAAGACCTATACCGACCTGGGGCCGTTCCGCGCGATCACGTGGGCGGCGCTGCAGCGGATCGAGATGTCGGATCCCGATTTCGGCTGGACGGTCGAGATGCAGATCAAGGCAGCGCGGCGCGGCCTGCGGACGCTGGATGTGGCGGTCGATTACCGTCCGCGGATCGGATACAGCAAGATCACCGGGACGCTGCGGGGAACGGTTCGCGCCGGGTCCAAGATCCTGCTGACGATCGCGCGACACGGGCTGTCATGACGATTGGCCTCGCGTTCGAAAACGCCGGGATCGGACGGGTCCGATCCCGGCGCCCCAAACAACCAGTCAGGCGTCAGACCGATCGATCGCGCGTCACGGGGTCTTGGTGGTCTCGGTCTTCTTCTCCACGCTTCCGTCCGACTTCTTGGTCACCGTCTCTTCCTTGACCTTGGTGCTGCCGGTCGGAGACTCGGTGACCGTCTTCTCGTGCGAGACCGTGCGGTCGCAGCCGCCCAGCGAAGGCACACCCACGAACGCGGCGGACAGGAACAGGGTCGTCATCATCTTTCGGAGCATGAGCTCTCCTTGTAAGAGTTCAGGGAAGCTCAACGCAACGGACGTGCCAGCGGGCCCGGCTGCTCATTGCCACAACAGGGATATTGCCCAGCTTTCCCGCGCGGTATTCCCGACATCCCTCTGCACTGACACACCGACGAAAAACGTGCGACGATTTGTGCCCAATGCGTCGTGCTGTCGCGGCACGGTCGCTTGGCGTTCGTTCCCCGGGTGCATAAACTGTCCGGTTCCAACAACCAACGATCGGAAAATCCAATGGAAACCACGACGCCCGCCACCAACGTGATCCAATATGACGATTTCGCCCGGCTGGAGCTGCGGGTCGCCACCGTGCTGGAGTGCAAGGCCCACCCCAACGCGGACAAGCTGCTTGTCCTCCAGATCGACCTGGGGACCGAGCGTCGGCAGATCTGCGCCGGTCTGCGGCAGCACTACCAGCCCGAGCAACTGGTCGGCAAGCAGATCGTCGTCGTCGCCAACCTCGCCCCGCGCACGATGCGCGGCGAGATCAGCCAGGGTATGCTCCTGGCCGCCACCGACCCGACCACCAATCGCGTGATCTTCGTCACACCCTCCGAGCCGGCAGCGGCGGGCAGTAAAGTGAGCTGACTCGCGGAGGCTTTTGCGTGCTCCGCGAACTCCACATCTCTAATCTGGCCGTCATCGCCGATGCGCGGATCGAGCTGCACCGGGGGCTCAACTGCTTCACCGGGGCGACCGGGGCGGGCAAGTCGCTGGTGATCGGAGCCGTCGAGGTGCTGCTGGGCCTGCGCAGCCCCGCCGAGATGCTGCGCGCGGGCGTGGACGAGGGGCGCGTCTCGGGCGTGTTCGACGTCGCGAACAAAGACGTCCAGCGCGAGATCGAGCGCGTCACCGACATCCCCGTCGCTGCCGAAGGCGGCGAGATCCTGCTGACCCGTCGGCTTTACGGGTCCGGGCGATCATCGGTCTCCCTCAACGGCAACCCGATCACGCTCGGCATGCTCAAGCAGGTGGCGGACCTGTTGATCGACGTACACGGCCAGCACGATCACCAGTACCTGCTCAAGCCGTCCAACCAGCTCGACGTCCTCGACCAGTTCGCGGACCTGTGGCCGCTGCGGCAGCAGTACCGTGAGGTCTACGACCGGCTTCAGTCAATCAAGTCGCGCCTCGAGGAACTGAGCGCCAACCGCACGCTTTGCGAGCAGCAACTGGAACTCTACCGCTTCCAGGCCGAAGAGATCGACAACGCGCAGCTCGACGCAGACGAGTACGCCGAACTCGAGGCCCGCGCCTCGGTGCTCAGGAACCTGGAGAAGATCAAGAAGGACGCCAGCGGCGTCCACGGCGCGCTCTACGAGGCCGAGGGTTCGGTGCTCGAGCGGCTCAAGATGATGAGTGCAATCCTCGCCGAGCTGGCCGAGGTGGACGTCAACTTGAAGGGCGTCGCGACCAGCGTCCGCGACGCCACCATCCAGCTCGAAGAGGCGGCGTTTGACCTGTCGCGATACCTCGACAAATTGGATCTGGATCCGTCGGAGCTCGTCGAGATCGATGACCGTCTCAACACGATCAATCGAATACTGAACAAGTACAACGACACGGTCGACCAGACGCTGGCCTACCGCGCCGAAATCGGGCAGAAGATCCAGGAACTGGAGAACGCATCAGAGGACCTGAGCACGCTCAACACGGAGATCGCGCCTCTGACCAAGCGCCTGACCGAGTTGGGGAATGAGTTGTCCGCCAAGCGGCAAGCCGCGGCGAAGAAGCTGTTTCCGATGGTCGAAAAGGCGCTGGCGGAACTGGGGATGGAAAAGGCGCGGTTCTCTGTCTCCTTCCTGAACCCTGAACCCAAAACCCTGAACCCTTCCGCTTCCGGTTTCGACCAGGTCGAATTTCTCGCCCAGACCAATCCCGGCCAGCCTCCCCAGCCCTTGCGCAAGATCGCCTCGGGCGGCGAACTCTCGCGCATCATGCTCGCGCTCAAGGGCATCCTCGCCTCCTCCGACCGCATCTCGGTGCTCGTCTTCGACGAGATCGACGCCAACGTCGGCGGCCGCCTCGGATCCGTCATCGGCCACAAGCTCCGCGACCTGGCCACTCACCACCAGGTCCTCTGCATCACCCACCTCCCGCAGATCGCCACCTACGCCGACCGCCACATCACCGTCCGCAAAGAAGTCAGCGGCAACCAGACCACCACCACCGTCCGCCCGATCGACGGCGACGCACGCCTCCAGGAACTGGCCGAAATGATCGGCGGCCAGCGCATCACCGAAACCACCCGGGCCCAGGCCCGCGAGTTGCTCGAAGCCGCTCAGGCCGAGTTCGCCCCAATCCCCAGCGTGGAGGTCCGCAAGGAGACGAAGACGCCGCGGAAGACCAAAGCCGCCGGGTAGCTCTCGTATCACGGGCTTCCAGCCCGTGAGAGAAGGCGACGCGCACGGGCCGGAAGCCCGTGATACGAATTACCCGTCCGTTCCGCCCTTCAGCATCTCCGCCGGGATCTCCCGCAACTGGCCTTGGCGGTCTACGCAGGCGATGGTGGTTAAAGCTTCCGCCAGCACGGTGGTGCCGCGCTTGAGCACGTACTCGTGGTCGATCCGGACGTGGGTGCGCCTCGCCACGCGCGTGATCAGGGTCACTTCGTCGTCGAATCGCGCGGGGGCCTTGTAGCGGCACTCGGCCTTGACCACGACGAACAGCACCCCCGCCATCTCCAACTCGGCGTAAGAGGCGCCACTGGCCCGCAGGAGTTCGATCCGGCCCATCTCAAAGTACTGGAAAAACCGGCTGTGATGCACCACCCCCATCGGGTCGCAGTCGGGATAGCGCACGCGGAACGTAATTTGATGCTCGTCCAACATTTAGCTACCTTCCCGCCGGGCTTCTGGCCCGCCGGTCGCCGCCTTGGGGCCGTCTTGAAGATCCCGCAAACCTCGCTACACTAAAGCGTTCCGGCCGATCAGGCAAAGGCGCTTGCGCGGGCCGCGTGGAAGTCAGCTCAGCAGTCCCTCGAAAGGATCGTTCATGATCAAGGTGAAGTCGCGCGGCAACGAGACCGCCGAACAGATGCTCCGTCGCTTCAAGAAGATGTGTGAGAAGGAAGGTCTCACCAAGGACATCAAGCGGATCGCGTACTACGAGAAGCCGAGCGAGAAGCGTCGCCGCCGCGCCCGATCCAAGCCGCGTCCGTTCAAGTCAATGGGCCGCTGAACGCGCTCCAGCGCGCGCGACACGCACGTACGGATTCCTGGGAAGACACGCACGAGAAACACCGCGGCGCGCGCCACGCCCCCCCAATGGCAGACGCGCGCCCCTTCTTTTGCCTTTTTCCACGAACCTCTTACCCTCTGTCGCATGACCGACCAAGCCAACGGCGCCGCCGTCCAAACGCAAGGCCTCACCAAGATCTACAAGGACTTCTGGGGACGCCCCAAGGTCACCGCCCTGCAGGACCTGAACCTCACCATTCACCGGGGTGAGGTTTTCGGTTTGCTCGGGCCCAACGGCTCGGGCAAGTCCACCACCATCAAGCTCCTGCTGGGCCTGATCTTCCCAAGCCGCGGCAGCGCACACGTCCTGGGTCAGCCCGCGGGCAACACCGTGATCAACGAGCGAATCGGCTTCCTCCCCGAAGAGTCGTACCTCTATAAGTTCCTCAACGGCGAGGAGACGCTCCGCTTCTACGGCAAGCTGTTCAAGATCCCGCACAAAGAGCTCAACAAGCGCGTCCCCTTGCTGCTCGATAAGGTCGGCCTCGACGAGCCCAGCCGCAAGCGCAAGCTGCGCGAGTATTCCAAGGGCATGGCACGCCGCATCGGCCTGGCGCAGGCGCTGATCAACGACCCCGACCTGATCCTGCTGGATGAGCCGACGACCGGCCTGGACCCGATCGGCACCCGCGAGATGAAAGACCTGATCGTCTCCCTCAAAAAGCAGGGCAAGACCGTCATCCTCTGCTCGCACCTGCTCGCCGACGTGCAGGACGTCTGCGACCGCATCACCATCCTCTTCAAGGGGAGGATGCAGACGCTGGGCGAGGTTCGCGACCTCCTGCAGGTGAAAGACATCACGCAGATCGAGGCCCGCGGCCTCAACCGCGAGCAGATCGACCAGGTGCGGCAGTTCATGAGCCGGATGGGCGCCGGCAACGCCGCGATCACCCACCCGACCACGACCCTCGAAGACCTGTTCATTCGCATCGTCCGGGAGAACACTCCGATGAACGACGCCTACTCCGGTGGCGCCGAGCGGGCACGTCCCGCCGGCGGATTTCCGGTCGCCTCCGGGTCGTCATCATCGTCCCCGTCGTCGTCCAATGGCAACAACGCCTGACGCGCGTCACGCAGTGAGAGTGTTCCCATGAGTTGGCTCATCGCACAAACCGCCCCCGATTCGGTTCCCGGCTACGTCGGCTGGATCATCGTCGCCCTCATCGTCCTCCTCGGCCTGGCCGTCGGTCTGTCCGACGTCGTCCGCTTCAGTCCCAAGCGCATCTGGGCGATCTCGTCGGTCGGTTTCCGCGAGTCGATCCGCCGCCGCGTGCTCTGGGTCACTCCGCTGGCGATGATCGGCATCATCGCCGTCACGCAGCTCGCGCACCCGGTGGACGAGCAGGACGCGATCCGCCAGACCACCAAGTATTGCCTGTTCGCCTCCGGCATCGTCGTCGTGATCGCGACGCTGATCCTCGCCTGCACCAGCCTCCCCAAGGAGATCGACAACCGCGTCATCTACACGATCGTGACCAAGCCGGCGACGCGCCTGGAGATCGTCCTGGGCAAGACCCTGGGCTTCGCGCGAACCTCGGCGCTGATGCTGCTGGTGATGGGCCTGTTCAGCTTCATCTACCTGAAGATCAACGCCGCGCAGCTTCAGGCCTCGATTCAGAACCGCCTGCAGACGATGCCCGCCAGCGACCCGTCGCGCGGCACGCTGCAGCATTACGCCGACGAGGGCCTGCTCCAGGCCCGCACCTACGCCCGCCCGGCGGCGTTGCAGGTCTACGCCCGCGTGCCCCGGCCCGGCGACAAGTACACCTGGACCGTCGGCGCCGCCGAACAGAGCATCCACGTCCCCTTCGCCCTGCCCGAGGAGCTGTTCGACCCGAATCACCCCGAAGCGCAGCTCGTCTTCAACATCCAGGTCGCGACCGACCAGCCGCGCCCGCTCACCCGCCGAGAGATCGAGAACGAGATGCCCGACCCCACCGCCACCACCCGGCCCAGCACCCAGGGCGTGCAGAAGTGGCCGGGCAAGCCGCGCATCGCGGTCAGCCTCCTCAACGAGAACGCCAACACCGTCGTGAGCGGCACCCAGTTGATGGACGTGATGCACCTGGACCAGGTCAGGACGAAGGATCCGTCCGTCTTCAAGGACGCCCAGTCGGTCTTGCTGGAAGGCATCAGCGGCCAAAGCGGCACCGGGCGCGCGGTCATCGCGGTGCCGCCCAAGTGGATCCAGGAACGACTCAAGGCGATCCCGGCCGCCGCCGACGGCACGCGCCTGGTCTACTTGCTGATCACGCCGCTGACCACGGGCACCCAATTTGGCTTCGGAGCCGACGCCGTGACCGCCAGCGCCGTGATGGCCGATGCCTCGGGAAAGCCCGTCCCCATGCCGATCCGGCCCCCTGCGAAGGACGGCAAGCCGCTCGAGCCCAGCTTCCGCGGCCGCCTCAGCTCCACGCACGCCCAGCAGCTTCGCGGTGACAGCGATCGCGCCGAGGCGCCCGTCGGCGTCTACGCATTCCACGAAAGCGGCTTGGTCGCCCCCGCCGGCAGCGACACCGTCCCGTTCGAGTTCCGCACCAAGGTCGAGCGCAGCGGCGAGGCCGAGTCCACCGAGGCCGAGAACGTCACCAACGTCGAGCTGACCCTGTTCAACCACAAGACCGGCTACACCTCGCCGTCGATCATGATCACGCCCGACTCGGACCGCCCGACGTTCTTCAAGGCTCCCAAGGCCGGCGTCGAGGGGGGCGACTTCGACCTGTACGTCCGCTCGCGGACCGACGGTCACTACGTCGGCCTGCGCACCAACTCGGTCGCCGTCGTCGCCTCGACCCAGAGCTTCGCCTTCAACCTGGTCAAGAGCCTGGTGATCCTCTGGATGCTCTCCGTGCTGGTCGTGATCATCTCGATCTTCTGCAGCACCTTCGTATCCTGGCCCATCGCGGTCGTCCTCACCCTGGTCATCCTGCTGGGCCGCTGGTGCGTCGTGCAGTTGGGCGACCCCTCGAGCCCGCAGCAGATGGCGACCGACTTCTTCGGCCCCAGCGCCAACGCCGTCGGCACGCGCGTCTTCACCGACACCGTCGGCGCCCTCAACAAGGTCCTGAACCTCACCGCCAAGGTCCTGCCCGACGTCGACCAGTTCCGCGTCACCGAGGACATCGAGCGCGGCGTCACGATCACGCCCAGGGCGCTGCTCGACCCGCTTCTGGTCATCCTCACCTTCGGCCTGCCCATGTTGATCCTCGCCTACGTCTTCCTGCGCAAGAAGGAGGTGGCGCCGTGAGCACGCAGCAGCAGCAGCAGCAGCAGATGCCCCCCGACGCCGTCAATTACGCCAGCCGTCCCGGCGGCGCCCGCCATCCGTCCGGCCCGTCGGAGAACCGTGGCGGCGGCGGCGCGCCCGGACCGCGCGGTCGCGCCGGCATCGTCACCACGCTCGTCCTGGCGCTGCTCCTCTCCGCCGTCCTCCAGCAGGTCGCCTTCTCCTATCGTTCCGCCGCGATCAATCGCAACCGCCCCGAGGGCAGCCCCGCCCCCTCGCGCCTCGCCAACCTCGACAGCTTCTCCCTCGCCCTGCTCCTGGGCGGGCTTCGCGGGCCGCTGGTCATGTTCCTCTGGACCAACAGCGAATCCCAGAAGAGCGAGAAGGACCTCGAATCCTTCGACACCCAGGTGGAATTGATCCGCCTCCTCCAGCCCGAGTTCGACACGGTCCACCTCTTCCAGATGTGGAACAAGGCGTACAACATTTCGGCGCAGCTCGCGTCGCTCTCGAACAAGTACGCCGCGATCCTCGACGCGATCGAGTACGGGCAGCGCACCGACCGCGCCAACCCCAACGACATCAACATCGTGACGTCCATCGGCGGGCTCTACGCCGACAAGCTGGGCAACAGCTCCGAAAAGGAGTACTACCGCCGCCGCGTCCGCACCGAGACCCTCCCGGTCTACAAGGTCACCTTCCCCGCGTCGCGGCTGACCGAGTTCAAACAGGCGGTCAAGGACGCCGGCCTCGACGAAACCCGCGTCCGCGTGACCACCCAGGGCGGGGACAAGTCCACCGCGATCCTCGAAAAGCTCGGTGGCGACCGCGTCCTCGACACGTTCAAGGGTACCGACGTGACCGCCGCCGCCGTCCCCCGCCAGGACCTGCGTCCCGAATCCCGCGGCGGGCGCCGCACCGAGATGGATACGCTCCTGGATTCCAGGGGCATGGTCCTGCCCAAGTACCTGGCGCCCACCCGCACGCTGCCCCCCGGCGTCCAGGACAACAACGGCGCCGAACTGCAGTACCTCGCCCAGTTCCAGCCCTATTCGTACGGCCTCTCCCCGATCGCGCTGGGCTACAACTACCAGAAGCGCGCCCAGGTCCTCGCGCGCGTCGGCAGGCAGAAACACCTGCAGCTCTCCGACATGGTCGTGGACAACCAGCCCGCCCTCACGCTCCGCGCCTGGTCGGACGAGGAATGGGAGCGCGGCCGCCGCTTCGAACAGCGCGCCCTGGGCAATACCGCCGGCGAGAACGTGCCGCGCGAGCTGCGCACCTCCACCACCGCACCGCAAAGCAACATTGTCGACCGCATCGCCCTCGACCAGGCCATCTTCTCCTACGACCGCGCCAGCAAGGTCGCCGCCGCCGCCGTGCCCGAATTCCTCGGACACATCCACCTCTACCCCAGCGGCATCCAGAACTACGCCTCCCACGTGGACAACGCCAAGGCGATCGTGCACCTCACCGCCGCCGACGCCTGGTACCTTCAGGCGATCGCCGCCGCCACCCCCGAGGAGCGCAAGGCCCTGCTCGGCCAGGCGAAGGCCGAATACCTCCAGGCGCAGCGCTGGTTCGACGCGCTGGTCCTGGCGTATTACGTCGATGACCCCGACGCCGCCGCCGTCGGCTACACCCGTGCCAAGGTCCCCGGGATGAACCTCGACCAGCTTCAGGCGCTGATGGTCAAATGGAACCAGCGAGTCCAGAGCGTTTACAAGGGACTCGACCGGAGCCCCCACGGCGAGGACCTCAAGGAATACAACGACAACCTCCGGCGCATCGCCGACCGGCTGAACCTGATCAAGTGAGGTAAGGACGTCCCTCCGCCCGCGGCTTCGCGCGACCTCGGAAACGCTCCATGCGTTCCCACCCGGACTAAGATCTGGCACAATTTTCGCACCGCGTTAGGTTGTCTGTCTGTCTGTTGAACCGGAGGTGAACCATCGAGAGCACGCCCACCGCCCCGCCGCCCGACGCCGGCCAGGACCCCGCCGAGGCCGCACGGCTCTTCGCCATCGAGGCCGCCCGCATGGCCGCCAACACCCGCTGCCACAACGTCGTGGTGCTCGACGTCCGCGGCCTCTCACCCGTCACCGACTTCTACGTCCTGGCTACGGGAACCAGCGCCCGACAGATGCGCACCGTCATGGATGACCTCGAGGAACTCGGCCAGGCGCGCCGCTTCGCCCCGCTCTCGCGCAGCGGCTACGAGGGCGAGACCTGGCTCCTGTGCGACATGGTGGACGTCGTCGTCCACGTCTTCAACCAGGACAGCCGCCAGTTCTACGACCTGGACAACCTCTGGGGCGACGCCAAGCGCGTCGAGTGGAAACCGGAGGCAGCGCCCGCGCAACCCCTCTCCCAACCCTGAACGCCTTGTGCGCGAAAGGTAAAGCCCCGGATGTATATCCGGGGCTTTCGCTTGCGCGCGCGGTGATCTCTCGTCCCTCAGTGCGGCATCGCAAACCCCTTGCAGAACTCCGCCACCTCCGCCCGGATCTTCGCCAGCCCCGCCGCATCATCCTTCGACAACAGCCCCCGGTCGATGAACTCCGCCACCGTCTCCAGGTCCGCTTCCTTGAGCCCCCGCGTCGTCAGCGCCGGCGTCCCCAGGCGCACGCCGCTGGTCACCTTCGGCGGCCGCGGGTCGTTCAGGATCGCGTTCTTGTTGCAGATGATCCCCGCCGCCTCCAGCGCCTTTTCCGCGTCCGCCCCGGTGAAGTGCTCGTTCCGCGCCCGCAGGTCCACCAGCATCAGGTGGTTGTCCGTCCCGCCGCTCTGAAGCCGGTACCCCTTCTTCACCAGCGCGTTCGCAAGCGCCTTGGCGTTCTTCACGATCTGCCCCGCGTACGCCTTGAACTCCGGCCGCAGGTCCTCGCCGAACGCCACCGCCTTTGCCGCGATGATGTGCATCAGCGGCCCCCCCTGGTTTCCCGGGAAGACGCGCGTGTTGATCTTCTTCGCCAACTCCTCGTCGTTTGACAGGATCAATCCCCCGCGCGGCCCGCGCAGCGTCTTGTGCGTCGTCGTCGTCACCACGTGCGCGTGCGGGAACGGCGACGGGTGTACGCCTCCGGCCACCAGCCCGGCGATATGCGCGATGTCCGCCAGCAAAAAAGCCCCCACCTCGTCGGCGATCTCCCGGAACCGCTTGAAGTCGATGATCCGCGGGTACGCCGAATACCCGCACAGGATCATCTTCGGCTTGACCTCGTGCGCCTTGCGCCGCACCGACTCGAAATCGATCGTCTCGGTCTTCGGGTCCAGCTCATAATGGTCGGGTTTATAGAAGATCGCCGACGTGTTCAGCTTCATCCCGTGCGACAGGTGCCCGCCGCTCGACAGGTTCAGGCTGATGAAAGTATCTCCCGGCTGCATCAGCGCCATGAACGCCGCCAGGTTCGCGTTCGCCCCGCTGTGCGGCTGCACGTTGGCAAAACCGCACGAGAACAACCGCCTGGCCCGGTCGATCGCGAGGTTCTCGATCTCGTCATAGTATTTGCACCCCCCGTAATACCGCGCCCCCGGATACCCCTCGGCGTATTTGTTCGTCAGGCACGTCCCCGCCGCCTCCATCACGGCTTTGGAAACGTGGTTCTCCGACGCAATCAACTCCAGCGTCGACGCCTGGCGATCCTCTTCTTTTCGGATTAGTTCTGCAATTTGCGGGTCGGTTTCGGCAATCTTCATTCGCCTCCCGGGAAAACACCGGATTCTATGCATTGCGCCATCCCCCGCCAGTGGCACTTGAGGGCATTGAACCCAGCGCACAGAATGCACCCAGCCACGCACGGAGCATCCCCCCATGGACATCGGCACGGACGGCACCCCCCACGACCACGGCCCGCGCATCCTCCGCAACCTCTCCCCCCGCCGAGAATCCACCCGCCAGACCGACATCCCCGCCCTCGTCGCCGAGCAGCTCGCCCACTACCACATCGATCCTGCCGGCGATTACGGCCAGACGCTCGCCCGCATCGTGGCGCGCCTCTACGACTCCGCCGCTGACCTCGATCACCTCTGGCGCATCACCGCCGACACCATCGACTCGCTCGACCGCAGCGACCGCGTCGCATATTTTAATGCTAAGAAATTTCTTGCGTTTCAGATCGCCAAGTTGCTCGACACCCTCCAGAACCCCCTCCGCCGCACCTATCAATCCCTCGGCTATGACCTCTCCACCCAGTCCGCCAAGGGACCGTATGCGCTATTCGACAACGTGTCGGCCATCTTCTCGGCGACGCCAGTTATCGCCCGCACCGCGACTTACGTCTTCGCCTGCGCCGAGTGGGTCGCCGAGGCGTTTCAGGGGAAGGAGTTCCTGGAGCAGATCTACTCGCGCCTCCTCAACCCCACCTCCCTCTCCCTCGCCAACTACATCGTGGACCTGGAGGCGGGCCCGTACGCCCGCGATTACCTGGCCTGGAACTTCAACAGCGGCATGGCCGCCATCGACGCCGCCCTCTCCCACGTTCTGGGGCAGGGCGACGTCCTGGTCGCCGCCCGCTCGATCTATGGCGGCGCTCACCAGTTGATCCACGACTGGTACGCCAAGCCCTCGAACCTGGGCGTGGTCGTCGAGCACTTCGACGGCCTCTCCGCCGATGACTTTGCCGCCTGCTGGGCCCGCGTCGAACAGCGCCACGCCGACCGCCTCTCACCCCACTCTCCAACCCGTCGCCAGGCCTACGTTTATCTCGAGTCGCCCTGCAACCCCCACGGTTACGTGCTGGACGTCCCGGGAATCTGCCGCTTCGCGCACTCTAAAGGGCTTACCGTGCTCCTGGACGCCACCGTCGGCACGCCGTTCCTCGCCCGCCCGCTTCAGCAGGATGACCCCGCCGAGCGCCCCGACTTCGTCATCCACAGCTACACCAAGGACCTGACCGGCACCGGCTCGGCCATCGCGGGTGTGGTGATCGGCCGCAACGAGGACATGTTCATCCCCAAGGGCGAGCAGGCCGGCGGCAAGTCCTGGGAGCACAGCCTCTTCTGGAACGTCTACTACGTGAAGGGCGCCTTCCTCAACGCCGACGCCGCCTACGAGGTGCTCCAGGGCATCCGCACGCTCGACGTGCGCATGCTCACCAAGTGCATCAACACGATCGTGCTGGCGCGCTTCCTCGCCTCCCACCCGGATATCCAGGTGCATTGCCCGGGCCTCGCGACCGATCCCAATCACGACCTCTGCCAGCGCCTCATGTTCCTCGGCCTGCCCGCCCCGCTCTTCACGATCGACATGCCCACCCTCTCGCGCGATACCTTCCTGCGTTTCTTCGACAGCCTCGACCCGACCTTCGCGCACATGATCAGCCTCGGCCAGTCCAACACGATCGTGAGCTGCCCAGGCCTGACCACCCATTCCGAGATGGACGAGGCTACCCAGAAAGAGGCCGGCATCACCCCGACGACCATCCGTTTCGCGGTCGGGGACGAAGACGTTCACGACCTGCTCGCCCATCTTGCCGCAGCCGCCCGGGCCGCCATCGACCCCGACCTTCCCGGCTTCTCCACCCGCTGGATGCCCCCCGACCAGGCCGATGCGCTGGTCCGCGAGGCCTACCTCGACGTGCACCGCCGCTACATCGAATCCAAACTCCCGCGCCGATGACGGCTTTTCAATTGCACGCCCATTGGATTTGGATGAGAATGGCGCGCGCAATGGCGGAAAACGGGAGTGGGTGTCACATGCACGTATCTCGGACGGCAGTCTGGTTCATGGGCCTGTTTTTGACCTGGCCCGCTCTCGCCGGGACGATCAGCGGCAACGCCCGATTTCAGAAAATTGCGGGAAATCCCGGCGCGGGATACGCCGAGCTCTACGAGACCGATCTCTTCCTCTCGCCCCCCGATAACTCCCTCCTCGGCCCCTCGCGACGCCTGGGCGCGCCGCCCGGCCAGCCCGCGCGGGGCGATGGCTATTACTCGATCGACAGCCTCCCGAGCGGCAACTACTCGATCCTGGTCGATCAGCCCGACTTCTTCGTCGTGCCCAAGGTCGTGCGCAACGTCGGCGTGGTGTCGAACCAGAGCCGCACGCTGAACATCGACCTGGACGTCGATTACTCGACCTATATCACCGGCGACCAGCAGTGGACGCCCTGGCAGTGGGACTGGACCCAGACCTTTCACGCGACCGGAACGTCGGTGACGGGCTTGAGCTTCCGGCTCGCCGGCACCACCGACGGTAAGCCCGCCACCATCTCCTTCCGCGAGGACAACGGCGACCCCAACCCCGAGCACTGGCGGCTGGTCGCCACCCGCCAGAAGAACGGTGTCGGATCGAACACCGACAATTGGCTGCGCTTTCGCTCGGGCGAGATCCCGCTCACCCCCGGGAAGAACTACGCCGTCCAGGTCCACGTGGACGGCGGCTTCGCCCCTTACAAGCGGAACAAGGATTCGATCAGCTACGCGCAGGGCCGCGGCTACGACGAGAACGGCAATCCGACCAACTACGACCTGAACTACACCGTCTTCGTCGATAAGCCGACCACGGGGACCCTCGTCACCATCAACAAGCGCGACAACGACCCCAAGCTGGGCACGCTCGACCCCAACGGCTTCGCCACCCGCTGGGGACAGACCTTCAAGGCCCAGGGCACCTCCCTGGCGGCCGCCGACGTCTTCGCCGCCGGCGGATCGACCTGGGACCTGCCCTTCACCTGGACGGTGCGTGCGGGCGGACCCGCCGGCCAACTGATCGGCCCCACCAAGCACACCGCCGCCGCCTATTTCACGCCCCAGGTCGGCCTGCACGGCGTGAGCTACAACCCGGGCGAGGTGCCGCTGACCCCCGGCCAGACCTACTACATCGAGTTCAGCAACGCGTCGGGCTTCAACCCCTACCTGATGCCGGCCGCCGACGCCTACCCCGGCGGCCTCGCCTACCAGGCCGGCACGGCGCGCTCGGCGAACGACCTGGCGATGATGCTCATGGAGTATCCCGGCGTTCCCGAGCCGGGCGGGATGTTGGGAATGAGCTTGCTGTTGATCTCAATCGGGCGCCGCCGCCGCGCACGGCGTGATCGTCTCGGACATTGGCCTGAGCGGCGTGCTGATCCCCGACGGCCAGGCGGAGCGGCAGATCTTCATCCAGTGCGCCCCCTGGGTGGCGGCGCAGATGCGGCCCTGCCACGCGCGGGCGTTGTCGGGCGGCGAGAACCCGACCTCGCCGCCGGTGATGCTGCGCGTCGTCGGACCGTAACGAGTTGACCGGATGTGCGGGTGCCACGCGTCCATTGTGCGAAGTGAGCTGTCACCATGAAGCCGCAGGCAATTGCCGTTAAGATTCTTGGACTTTCTGCTGCAATGTGTTTTCTGGCGATCCCGATCTCATTTGCAGCCGTAGATGGTTTTTATCCAGGGGCACGCGACCGTTTTCTGCACTTCATAATGAATAGCCGGATGCCGCAAGCGCTTTTTATCGCCGGCACCGGCTGCTGGCTCGCCCGCATTTGGGTAGATCGCATATACCGCCGGATTATCGATCGAGACTCGGATCACCCGGACTAATGGGTATCCCGTAACTGGTCGTCCTGACCGACTGAGGGGATTAAGATAGCGCGCGTGACTAACTATCACGTCTTTCTCTGCATCGTTGGGCTTGCCTCGGTGTTCGCGTTGGCGGCATCGATCCGGCACTCGTTGCGCACGCGGAGCGCCGCGCGCTCTCATGTTTACAGTAACTGACCATGACAGAACAACCTGACTCAGATTCGGACCTGGTCGCACGAGTGAAGGCAATGCTGAAAGCAGCCGGCATGCGATGTGTCGCTGAATCGGTATGGGTGGGCCTGGCTGTCTTTAGGGACAACGCATCCGTACCAGTTCTGGGACAGTTCCTCCGCTGCATCCTCGTCCATTCACGTTTTCTGAAGAAATATCTCAATATTCGCCACGTGGAATTGGTCGGAGCGGGCGACGCCCCGTCAAGAGAGTTTGTTGATCCGGTTCGAATTGTTGAGTGCGTCATCGACCTTGCTCGCAAGCACGGACACACCGAAGTGAACGAAATGCACTTTCTTGCAGCGGCCGTTCTCCTGCACGAGTCGGAAGCCGCGGTCGTTTTCCAGCCGCTCGTTGAAGAGGAACGAGATTCGTATCCGGATGGTCGGCCGTGGCAGCAGGAAATGGTTGAATGGTACCGCGTTCAACGGCCAGACTTGTTACCACGCGTGCAGGAGAACGTACATTCCACCCAATTTCGTATGTCGGTTGTGAAGCGAAGGATTCTGACCTACATCGAATCCGGATTCTACCCTTATGATGCAACTCAATGGAAGCGCTACACAGAGGTTCAAGACTCTGACCTGCCCCCATTCTCTGTACCACCTGCTATGAAAGTACAGGGTGGTTGGTCTTCCGCGTGTGCTGCTGCCGCCCCCGTAGCGTAGCGGAGGGGGCGGCAGCAGCGCACGCCGCCGCGAACGCCGCCGGGGTTACGTAACCCAGGCCGCTGTGCGGGCGGCGGTGGTTGTACTCCAGTCTCCACTGGTCGGCCAGGTGCCTGGCCTCCGCCAGGCTCGTGAACAGCTCGGCGTTCAAAAGCTCGTCGCGCAGGCGGCTGTGGAAGCTCTCGGCGTAGCCGTTCTCCCACGGGCTGGCCGGGGCGATGTACAGCGTGTTCACCTCTGCCTTCTCCAGCCATCTTCGGATCGCTTTGGCGATGAACTCGGGCCCGTTGTCGCTGCGGATGTGCTGCGGCAGGCCGCGCACGTGGAACAGTTCGATCAGCACGTCGATCACCCGGCCGCTGGTCATGCCTCGGCCCACCTCCAGCGCCAGGCACTCGCGCGTGAACTCGTCCACGATCGACAGCCATTTGAGCGCACGCCCGTCCTCGGTGCGGTCGTGGATGAAGTCCCACGCCCACACGTGATCCCTGCGGGTCGCACGGCTTCGTGTGATGCCGTTCTCGCTGCCGCCCAGACGCCGTCGTTTGTGCTGTTTTTGCCGCACTTTCAGGCCTTCTTTCTTCCAGAGCCGATACACCCGCTTGCGGTTCACGCGCCAGCCCTCGCCACGCAGGGTCGCCCAGACCATCCGGTAGCCCCAGCGCGGCTTCCGGCGCGCCAGTTCCAGCATCGCCGCGATCAGCTTCCCTTCGTCGTCGCGCGCCGCGGGTCGATAGCGCTGGCTGGAGCGGCTCTGACCGACCGCACGGCACGCCCGACGCTGCGACACCAAGAGCGTCTGCTGCACCCGCGCCACCACGCCGCGCCGACGCGAAGGGCTTACCCGTTTCCCAGGTGGTCGATCGCCTCCTTGAGGATCTGCTTGTCCAGCGTCAGGTCCGCCACCGCCCGCTTGAGCCGCCGGTTCTCCTCCTCCAGCTCCTTCAGCCGCTTCATCGCGTCGGCCTTCATCCCGCCGTACTGGCTCTTCCAGCGGTGATACGTCACCTCGCTGACTTCCAGGTGCTGGCAGACCTGGGCGATCGACTTGCCGGCGGCCAGCATCGCCTCGGCCTCACGCAGCTTGGCGATGACCTGGTCGGCCGTGTGACGCTTGCGCTTGGTTGCTGAACTCATCGAGAGTCTCCTTGGCCCGTCGGGCCGGGTTGACTCTCATAGCAGGTGGATCAGATTTCGGGGAGCAGGCCAACTCCAAAGAGACGCTAAATAAGCCCAACGAATAACGAAAGTAGCTGA
>DATBFY010000501.1:0-5515 GCA_036558265.1 Tepidisphaeraceae bacterium
CGCGGCTGGCGGAACTCTTTCAATCCAAGCCGCCAATTTCACCAACACCGGGATTCTTGCAGTTAATTCCGGAATCCTGCAAGTCACCAGCAACCTAACCACCTCCGCCGCAAACCTTCTCATCACCGGCGGAACCCTCAAAATCGGTGCCGCCGCCGGCGCGGGCGCTGGGAAGACCGTGTTGCGGATCGACGGACCCTTGACCATCACCGGCGGCGGCGCGGTGGATCTGGGGAACAACCAGTTGATCGTGGACTATGACCCAGCCGCAGCCTCCCCGATCGCATCGATCCGAGCCGCGCTGGAGTCGGGCTACGCTGGCGGGAGCTGGAATGGCCCGGGCATCGCCAGCGCCGGGATCGCCGCGGGGAGAAGCCTGGGTTATGCCGAGGCCGCCGAAGCGCTGGGTGCAGCGGGGGGTAATTTCGCCGGGCAATCGGTGGACGGGTCGGCGGTGCTCGTGCGCTACACGCTCACCGGCGATGCGAACCTCGACGGCGTCGTGGACTTCCTGGACCTGGCGCGGCTCGCGCAGAGCTACAACGTGACCGACGGCAAGCAACAGTGGTCGAGCGGCGATAACAACTACGATGGCAACGTGGATTTCCTCGACCTGGCTGCATTGGCGCAGAACTATAACACGGGCCTTCCCAGTGCCTCGTTGCCCGGCGCCGCCAGTGCCGAGTTCGAGGCCGACTTGGCGCGGGCGTTCGCTAACGTGCCCGAGCCGACGGGGTTGTTGGCCTTTGTGGCGCTTTCCATGCTCACATGGCGAAGCCGACGCCGTTTGTCTTGAGTTCCCGGCAACGTCAAGCGCGCGATCGAGAGGTGCCGCGCGCCTCATGCTCCAGTCACAACGAGCAGGATCGGAAACTCGGCCCTTCACACCGCTTGTTCGATTCCGCCCGCATTGGCCGGCTCCGTACTCGGCACTTCCGCCGCTTGCACTTCAACCAAAACCACTTCGAACGGCGCCAACGTCATGTCCGTCCCAACCGCCCGCCCGCTCAACCGATCCGTCCCACCCTTTGGCAGCGCGACGCTCTGCTGCTCCCCAGTCAAGTTCACCACCCCATACCCCGCGATCGACGTGTCCGGGTTCATCCGCGGGATCACGGCCACGTGCGCGCTGCCGCTCGCCAGCGGCTGGATCTTCGCCAGCTCGCACAGCGTATGCACCAGGTCGAGGTAGGTCTCGCGATCGATGCGCGCCCCCAGCGTGATCACCGTCCCCTGCCCGACCTTGTTCATCAGGATCGCCGCCTGACCCGCCGCCGCACCGTTCTCATATCTCGCCAGCACGTGCGCCGTCGTCGTGGAGAACGCATGACAAAGCCCCCGTGGCGCAGACGCCGGCAACTCCGCCCCCTGCGGGCTGGCAGCTTCAGCGGCTAGCCCCCCGGGTACCTGATCCCTCCCCCATATAACGTTCACGCCGTCGTCTTCAATCGTCAAGAAACTCCCCGAGCACGTCGCCCCCATCAGCTCCTCCAGCCCCCCGAACTCATGATCCGTCCACGCCGTGAACTCCTCGGTGCGATACCCGCTTAAGGGCCCCACCAGGAGACACCCGCCCCCGCGCACCCACTCCTTCAGCCGATCCTTTGTCGGCCTGTACACGATCGGCACCAGCGGCAGGATCAACACGTGATAAGGGCAGAAGTCGGCCGTCTGGTCGATCACGTCCCGCCAGTAATGGCTCTGCGCGACCGGCAGGTAGAACTCGTCCCGCCAGACCGATTCATACTCGAAACCCGGCTCGGGTGGATCGATCGAGAATGCCCACGCCGACTCATTGCTCATGATCACGCCAATGCGCGCCTCGACCGGCGGATGCCCATCCAGGAACGCCGCCTGCTCCTTCACGCGCGTCCCTACCGCCGCCAGCATCTCCTTATGCCCGGTCCAGCGTCCGGTCGGCGCCACGAAGGCGGCCTGCGACATCCCCTGCCCCGCCCACGGCTGTCGCCAGGCATCGAACAGGCACACCTCGCCCCCCATCAGGACCGAAAGCCACACCAGCGCCTCCAGCCCCCTGCCGCCCTCCACCGGGGCGCCCAGCAGCCAGTACGGCACGCCCGGCTTCTCCGCGCGCATCCGGTCGAAATGAACCATCGCCTTCGACAGTTCCGCCGCGCCCTTCGACAGGCTCAATCCCACCCGGTCCAGCAGGTGGTTCTGCCGGAAGTAGTTCATCCCCCAGTCGGTCGCCATGTTGGTCGAGATCGGCTTGTCGAACCCGCCCCGGATCACCTCGCACTGCGTCTGGATGAAGCTCGACCACTGGTCGTTGATGAACCGCTGGAACGCGATCATCAGGGACGGGTGATGTCGCTCGCGCGGCGGGATCGGCCGGTGCCCCACGCCCGCGACCGCCGGGATCGGGATCTGCTCGAAATACTCGTACGCCTGCGACCCGGCCTCCGTCCCCCAGGCCTTGTTGAGGGCGTCGATGTGCCCGAACCGGTCGTGCAGCCACGAGTGGAACGCCCGCCGCGCCTCCGGCCCGTAATCCGCGCCCGAGATCTCATGATCGATCTGCCACCCGACGATCGCCTCGTGCCCGCGGAAGGCGTGTACCATCTGGTCGATGATCCGCGCGCAAAACTCACGATACCGCGGCGAAACCACCGAGTAACACCGCCCCCGCCCCAGCGTCGCCCGCCGTCCTTCCGGCAAATATTGGAGTATTTCGGGATATTTCGACGCCATCCAGGCTGGCGGCGCCGCCGTGGGCGTCGCCGCGATGACGGCGATCCCCCCCTCCTTGAGCTGATCGAGAAGTCTGACCGCCCACTCGAAGTCAAACTCCCACTCCCGCGGCTCGAACCGATGCCAGCAAGAGTCGAACAGCCGCACGGCATTGACCCCGACCTCCTTCATCCGCGCGATATCCGGCGCCCACTGATCCTCCGGCCAGAGCTCGGGTTGCCAGGCGGCGCCAAGACGAATGGGAGAAGTGGGATTCGGATCAGACAATTCAGCTTCCTTGGAAGTCATTCGAAGAGGCGATCCAGATCGCGAGCGCCGTGGATCACGCGAACGACGTCAATCCCACTCGGCGTCGGCAGATAGAGGATCAGAAAGTTCTCAAACCCCTTAATAGGCCATGATCGCAAACCCGTCATCGCCGGATTCTTGAATTCCCGCAGAGCGCCCATTCCAGGCATTCGCGCGAGCATCCGGCATGCATCCTGCGCGGCGGTAAGAAACCGCTTGGCGGCATCAAGGTTCCGCTCACCAATGTAGACGTAGTACTGCAATAGATCCAAGCGTGCGGCCGCACTCCGGTGAATGGTGGGGCTCACCGCTTCTGCTTCTCCGCCAGGATCTGGTCTCCCAGACGACGGATCTCGTCCCATTCCTCGTCGGGCATCGGCGACCTTGGCGACTGCAAACCCTCAAGGATTCGGGACTCCAGGTCTTGCCGGATCTGCCGGGCTCGGTCCGCCTCGATCAGTGAGACGATGTACTCTGCACTGTCGCGAAAGCCACCCACCGTGACCTGCTTTTCGATGAATTCTCGATCAGAATCCGAAACGGCAATGTTCAACGAAACCATGATGACCTTTCAGCGTGCAGTATACTCCAGCCCAAGCGCCGGGTCATAGGGTGGCCGTCTTGGGTTTGCCCGTCTCCAGCTTCGCCGCCGCCTCCTTCAGCGCCGCCACCCGCTCCCGGAGCATTTCCGCGGCAACTTGCCCGCCGAGGGCGATCGCGGCATATGGCGGCAGGCCCACCGGAACCGCCGCGCTCGCCAAGAGCGGCTCGGGACGCTGGACCGCGTAGGCGTAGCCCTGCACCCGCGCCAGCCGCAGATCCGCCAGCAAGTCTTCAATTCCAGCCGGATAAAGGGGGATTTCGCGATCCTGATAAAGCTCGCGGACGACCTGTTCATCCTGCCACGCCAGCAGCATCCGCCCGATCGACGATTGCGACGCCGGATACAGGTTCAATCGCCCCAGGGCACTGGCGGACGTCTCGCCCGGTTCCCAGTGGTAGAGGTAACAGACCTGGTCGCGCCATAAGACCCCCAGCGCCACCACATGACCGTGCCGTTGGAGACCCTCAAGCAGCGGCAACGCCCGGCGGATCAGACCCGAGCCAAACAGGCTCTGGGCCGCCAGCACGTGCATCGCCGGCCCGGGCAGATACTTGCGGTTGGGCGTCTGCCGCGCCATGCCCAGGTACGCGAGGGTCTTCAGGAGGCGGTTGACGCGGGTCGGCTCAAGGTTCAGTTGGCGCGCCAGGGCGCGCCCCCCCACGGCATCTTTGGTGACGGCCAACGCCTGAAGCACCGTGAGACCGTCAATGAGGCTCTGATTGGGTTGCGCAGGGAGCATTCAATTCCCCAGTTTAGCGTTGTTCTGTGCGCATGTTCTATATGCCCCGGGCCGGCAACACTTCTGCACATTTTTAAGGCAATCTTCAGCGCGCTGTTGCCTAGCTCTTGGGCCCGCGCAGAAAACAGGCAGCCGCCAACGCCATCCCACCCGAAGGTGTAAGTTAACTCCAATGTGCTAGACCAGTTGGATGCAACGACGATTTCGACTCGGCGCGCGGGTTGACTTCGCGCCACCCGGAAGCGTGCCGAAAAAGTTGTTATCGGCCATAAGAATTGCTATCATCGGCGATTCGGGACTTCGTCCCATGCTTTGTTTCGGACGTTAACCCCCGACCACCTAAAGAGATGACGCTTTATCCCCCCGCTCAGGGCCTCTATGACCCTCGGTACGAGCACGACGCCTGCGGCGTCGGGTTCATCTGCCAGATGAAGGGCATCCCCTCCCACCAGCTCGTCTCCGACGCGCTGATGATGCTGGAAAACATGAACCACCGCGGCGCCTGCGGCTGCGAGGAAAACAGCGGCGACGGCGCGGGCCTCCTGGTCAAGATGCCCGACAAGTTCTTCCGCAAGGAAGCCAGGCGCCTGGGGTTCAATCTGCCCAGGCTGGGTGAGTACGCGGTCGGGATGGTCTTCCTCCCGCAGGAACGTTCGGCGCGGCTCAAGTGCGAGCGCACGGTGGAGCGGGTCGTCCGCGATAACAACATGGTCGTGCTCGGGTGGCGCGACGTCCCGGTCGATCACAACCACGTCGGACCGACCCCAAAGAAGGTCGAACCGGTCATCCGGCAGGTCTTCGTCGGCATGGCCGAGACCTTCTACATCAAGTCCGACTTCGACCGCCGCCTCTACCTCGTCCGCCAACGCACCGAGAACATCATCGAGTTTGGCGATTTCCCGCAGCAGGCGCGGGAGATGTTCTACATCAACGCGATCTCGGCCAACCGCATCATCTACAAGGGGATGCTGACCGCGACGCAGCTCCGGTACTACTACAAGGACCTGCAGGATCCGGACTTCGAGAGCTCGCTGGCGATGGTGCACAGCCGGTTCTCGACCAACACCTTCCCCGCCTGGCCCCTGGCTCACCCGTTCCGGTACGTTGCACATAACGGGGAGATCAACACGCTGCGCGGCAATCGAAACTGGATGCGGGCCCGTTATGGTTCG
>DATBFY010000502.1:0-6011 GCA_036558265.1 Tepidisphaeraceae bacterium
CCCCCCGTCACCAGCGCCCGCCTGCCCGACAGTTTGAACTGGTCCAAGACGCTGGCGCTCATCGTGTTTGTCCTTGCAAGAGCCCGACGGATCGGCCACGCGCCGGCGCGCGCGGCAGCGGCGGCCCAGTCTAAGATCTCCCGCCCCGGACCCCAAGCGATCGGACCGCGCCGGCGCGCCGATGGCGTCTCGACGCTTGGCGCGGCACCGCATATGCTATCGCGCCCCCCAAGCCAAGGAGACTGATGCCCCGCACGTCATTATCCGCCGTGTTCTCGCTCTGTCTGATCCTGACCCTTGCCGCCGCCGGCGAAAACTCCACCGCCGATGGACAAAAAACCATCGACAAGGCCCTGGCGTTCCTGAAGACCCAGCAGCAGAAGGACGGCTCGTTCCAGCGCTCGGACCGTGAGCCGCCCGCCGTCACCGCCCTGGTGCTCAAGGCGCTGGCGCGGGATGCGAAGGCGGGCCCCCGTTCCGACGCCGCGCAAAAGGCCGTCGACTACCTCGCCGGCGCCCAGCAGGCCAACGGCGGCATCTACCGCGACATGCTCGCCAACTACAACACGGCCATCTCCGTCAGCGCGTTGGCGAGCCTCAATGACCCCGCGCAGAAGGAGCGCATCGCCAGGGCCGTCGCCTACCTCAAGGGCGCCCAGTTCAGCGACGCCATCGCCGGCGCCAACGGGCAGAAGATCGACCCGAACAACCCGGCGTTCGGCGGGTTCAACTACGGCGCCGGTCCGCGCGGCGGCCGGCCGGACATCTCCAACACCGCCATCGTCATCGAGGCCCTCAAGGACTCCGGACTCAAGTCCGACGACCCCGCCTACCAGAACGCGCTCAAGTTCATCACCCGGCTTCAGAACAACTCCGAGACCAATTCCGCACCCTGGGCCGGCAACGACGGCGGGTTCGTCTACAGCATCGGAAAGGCGGGCGAGGGCGAGTCGGCCGCCGGTGAGTATCAGTCGGCCGACGGCAAACGCCTGCTCCGCTCCTACGGGTCGATGACCTACGCGGGCCTCAAGTCGATGATCTACGCGGGTCTTTCGAAGGACGATCCGCGCGTCAAGGCCGCCTGGGACTGGGTCCGCTCCAACTGGACCCTGGACGAACACCCTGGTATGAGCGCCAACGGCGCCGGCGAGGCCAGGAGCGGCATCTTCTACTACTACAGCACGCTCGCCAAAGCCCTGGCGGTCTACGGCGAGCCCGTCATCACCGACAAGAAGGGCGGCACGCACGACTGGCGCGTCGAGCTGATCGCCAAGCTCGGCTCGATCCAGAACCCCGACGGCTCGTTCACCGGCAACAAGCGGTGGATGGAGGACAACCCGACGATCGCCACCGCATTCGCGGTGCTGGCGCTCGAGGACGCGCTGCAGGACCTGAAGGATCACCCCGCCAGGTGACGCGACTACATCAACCCGAGCGACCGCAGGTTCGCCGCGCTGCGCTCCACCTGCGCCAGCTCGTACGCCACGATCCGGTCCGGCGACTCCCCGCGCTCCCAGGGCGTGCGCCAATCCTCGTCTTCGCCAAACCGCTTCACCCGCGCCGCCGCCAGCGCCTTGGAGAATTGCTCCACCGGATGCGCCGGCCGATGGGTCCAGTAGCCCGGCTCGAACAGGCGGATGTGCCGGGCATTGAGCGACCCGACCTCGATCGCCGCCGTGACCTCCGGCCGATCCGCGAATAGCCCCGCGATCGCCGCGAACGGCACGCACCCCTCGCCGACCGCGCAGCGAACCAGCCGATACCCCGGATCGCTCCAGTGCGCCCGGTAGTCCTTCAGGTGAACGTGCCGCACCCGCGGCGCGACCGCGCGCGCGAAATCCAGCGGATCCTCCGCCACCGAAAGCGGGTTGGCGGTGTCCAGCGCGATGCCGACGTTCTCGCCAGACATCTCGCACAATTCCATCAGCTCGCACGAGCAGAAATCCTGGTGATCCTCGATCCCCAGCCAGAGCCCATGATCGCGGGTCAGCTCCGAAGCCGCCAGCAATCGCCGCCGCACTTCCGCCACCAGCGCCGGCCAATCGCAGTTCGCCACCCGATCCCCGCACAACACGCTCGTGCAGTGCATCCGGATCGTCCGCGCCGCCAGCGCCTCGGCCACGGCGATTGTCCGATCCCAGCAGTCCATCATCAGCGGCCGCGCCAGCACCACCCACCATCCCAGCGCGTCGAAAGTATCACGAAGTTCCTTCAGCTTCGCATCCGGGACGTTGAACAGGTGTTCCGCGTGAATCTCGATCCCCCCCACGTCCAGTCGCCGCGCCAGCGCGACGTAATCGTCCAACGACATCGGCCGAGGATTCGCGCGCTCCGTCCCCGCCGCGTGAAGGCCAAGCGAATATGCCAGGCCATACGGATTCAATCCGACCGACAACATCTACGCGAGTATGTCCGCGCATCCTCACCCCCGCAACTTCGCCACGATCGACTCGACATCGTACACGCACCCCCTCCACGTCCTTTCGCTCGCCGCCTGGAGCGCCGCCCACAGCCGCGTGTCCGCCGGCAGGCCCGCGTCCGCATGCAGGTCCTCGCGCGGCGCCCGTCCCGCCAGGATCCGCGCGCCTTCCACCGGTCCGACATCCCGGCCGCCCTCACCGACCAGATCGACGCTTCCCCCGAGCGTATTGCGATCCACCACGATCCGGATCAGATCCCCCTCGCGCACCTTGCCGATCGCCCCGCCCGCCAGCGCCTCCGGCCCGACGTGCCCGATGCATGCCCCGGTCGATACGCCGCTGAACCGCGCATCCGTGATCAAGGCGACTTGTTTCCCGTAATCCAGGTGCTTGAGCGCGCTGGTGAGCTGGTAGGTCTCCTCCATGCCGCTGCCCATCGGCCCGCGGCAGATCAGCACGATCACGTCGCCCGGTTTGATGGCGCCCGACTTGATCGCCGCGATCGCCGCCCGCTCGGTGGTGAAGACCCGCGCCGGCCCGGTCTTGCGATAGACGCCATCCGCGTCCACCACGCCCGGATCGATGGCCGTGGACTTGATGACCGACCCATCCGGCGCCAGGTTCCCGCGCGGGAACGCCACGGTGCTCGTCAGCCCCTTCTCGCGAGCCCGCGCCGGCGACATGATCACGTCATCGGGATCCACGCGATCCTTCTCCGCCAGCAGATCGCGAAGCCGCGAGCGCCGCTCGCTTCTCGACCACCAATCCAACGTCTCGCCCAGCGTCACCCCCGCGACCGTCATCGCGTCCTCGTGCAGCAGCCCCAGCTCGCGCAGGTGCAGCATGACCTCCGGCACCCCGCCCGCGAGAAACACCTGCACCGTCACGTATCCCACCGGCCCGTTGGGCAGCGCATCGACCAGCCGCGGCGCCCTGCGGTTGACGTCAATCCAGTCGTCGCACGTCGGCCGCCGCAGTCCCGCCGCGTGCGCAATCGCCGGCACGTGCAGAAGCAGGTTGGTCGATCCGCCGAACGCCGCGTGGACGACCATCGCGTTGTGAATGGCCTTGTCCGTCAGAATCTCGCGCAGCTTGAAACCGCGCTCGCTCATCCCCGCCAGCGCCCGCGCCGATCGTGTCGCCATGTCCAGCCAGATCGCCTGCCCGCTGGGCGCCAGCGCGCTGTGCGGCAGCGACATCCCCAGCGCCTCCCCCACCACCTGGCTTGTCGCCGCCGTCCCCAGGAACTGGCACCCCCCGCCCGGCGACGCGCACGCCCGGCACCCCAGCTCCGCCGCCTCCGCCACGCTCAGCTTCCCGTGCGCGAACCGCACCCCGATCGTCTGCACCTTCCCCGCGTCCTCGCCGACGGTCGGCGGCAGCGTCACGCCGCCCGGCACCAGGATTGCCGGCAGGTCTAAGGCCCCGCCCGCCAGCGCCATCATCATCGCCGGCAGTCCCTTGTCGCACGTGGCCACGCCCATGACCCCGCTGCGCGTCGGCAGCGAGCGGATCAACCGCCGCAGCACCACCGCCGCATCGTTGCGGTACGCCAGCGAATCCATCATGCCTGGCGTCCCCTGCGTCCGGCCGTCGCACGGGTCGGTCACGAACCCAGCGAACGGCACACAGCCGCGGCCCTTGAGCTCCCGCGCCGCCGCCTGCATCAGCAGCCCCACCTCCCAGTGCCCGGTGTGATACCCCAGCGCGATGGGCGTGCCGTCATCGGCCCGGATGCCGCCGGAAGTAGAGAGGATCAGAAACTCCTTGCGCCCGAGCATGGCCGGGTTCCACCCCATGCCGGCGTCCTGCGACAGGCCAAAGAGATCCCCGCTGGCCCAGTTCCGCAGCATCTCCTCGGTGAGCGGCAGCGCCCCCGCGGGGCCGGTGGCGTTGGTGCGCACGTCGTAGATCGCCGTGTCGTCGGCTTCGAGCAGTTCGTTGAGCTGAGTCTTGGTCACGGCACTCCTGTCGGGTCTTTTCGATCGACATCATACCGCACCTGGGTGGCATCGCGCGGTCGTGCGGTTAACCCGCCAGCTTGCGCTGCCAATTCCGAACCCGGTCCACCGATGGCCCGCTCGTCCACATTTTCTTTGCACACCCCGAGGCCGCCCGTTATCGTCCCCTGACCCGGACCAGGAGGCTCATGAACCGTCCCCTCGTTCTTCTCACGTTGCTCTCAGCGGCCCTCACCTTCGCCACCGCCGCGCCGCCCGAGAAGGTTGCCGCCGTCGAGGGCATCACCGAGTACCGTCTCGACAACGGCCTGCGCCTGCTGCTCTACCGCGAGACGTCCCGGCCGACCGTCACCATCAACCTCACGGTCCTGGTCGGCTCGCGCCACGAAGGCTACGGCGAGACCGGCATGGCTCACCTCCTTGAGCACATGCTCTTCAAGGGCACCGAAAACCACCCGCGCATCTTCCAGCTCCTGACCGCCCGCGGCGCCCAGTTCAACGGCTCGACCTCCGACGACCGCACCAACTACTACGAGACCCTCCCCGCCACGGATGAGAACCTCGATTTCATGGTCTCGATGGAGGCCGACCGCCTGGTCAACTGCCCGATCCGTGCTGAGGACCTCTCGTCCGAGATGACCGTCGTCCGCAACGAGTTCGAGCGCGGCGAGAACAGCCCATCCCGCATCCTCAGCCAGCGGATGAGCGCCGCCGCCTACGAATGGCACAACTACGGCAAGTCCACGATCGGCAACCGCTCGGACATCGAGCGTGTCCCGGTCGCCAACCTCCGCCGCTTCTATAAGAAGTATTACCAGCCCGACAACGCGGTCGTGATCATCGCCGGCCGCTTCGACCCCGCCAAAGCTCTGGACCTGGCACAGAAGTACTTCGGCGCCATCCCCAGGGCCGAGCGCAAGCTCGAAACCACCTGGACCGAAGAACCCCCGCAGGACGGCGAGCGGACCGTCACCTTGCGGCGCGTCGGCGACGTGCCGCTCGTGGGCGCGATGTACCACGTCCCGGCGGGCCCCGACCCCGAGTTCGGCGCCGTCGAGGTGCTGGCACACGCCCTCACCCAGGAGCCGGCCGGCCCGCTCTACAAGGCCCTGGTTGAAACCAAGAAGTGCTCGTCCGTCCGCGCCTTCGCCCAACCCTCCCACGATCCGGGCGTCATCGAGATCATGGCCACCGTGCGCGCCGGCGTCGATCCCGACGACGTCCGCCAGACCCTGTTCAAGACGATCGACGACGTGATTGCCAACGGCGTCTCCCAGGCCGACATCGACCGCGTCCGCCAGCGCTACCTCAAGCAGCGCGAACAACTCCTGGGCAACACCGCCCAGTTCGCCGTCCAGCTCAGCTCCGCCGTCGCCGCCGGCGACTGGCGCCTCTTCTTCCTCGGGCGCGACCGGATCGAGAAGGTCACTCCCGATGACGTGAAGGCCGTCGCCGCAAAGTACCTCAGGCCCGCCAACCGCACGGTCGGCCTGTTCGTACCGACCAAGACGCCCGATCGCGTCGCCGTCGCCCCCGCGCCCGACATCGAATCCATCCTCAAGGACTACAAGGGCAGGGGCGAGCTGGCGGCCGGCGAAGACTTCGACCCGTCTCCCGCCAACATCGAGGC
>DATBFY010000503.1:0-4138 GCA_036558265.1 Tepidisphaeraceae bacterium
GGGTGCTGGCGCCAGCACCCAGGCCGTCATCACCGGCGCCTACCGCGCCGTCGCCTTCATCAAACGCCATATGCGCCTCGACGCCGGCGTGCAGAAGGCCACCACCGAGGAAAGCCAGAAGGTCGTCGAGATCTGCACCCAGTACGCCCAGGCCGGTATGTTCAACATCTTCCTCACCGTCTTCTTCATGACCCTCGCCGCCTCGTTCGCACACTCCAGCTTCTTCATCGGTTACCTGATCGGCCTGGCGATTACGGGCCTATTCCAGGCGATCTTCATGGCCAACGCCGGCGGCGCCTGGGACAACGCGAAGAAGATCGTCGAGACCGAGCTCCGCGAGAAGGGCACCGAGCTCCACGCCGCCACCGTCGTCGGTGATACCGTCGGCGACCCCTTCAAGGACACCTCCTCCGTCGCCATCAACCCCATCATCAAGTTCGCCACCCTCTTCGGCCTCCTCGCCGTCGAGCTGGCCCTCACGATGCAGAACGACACCCTCAAGTGGTGGAAGGTCGCCCTGGCCGTCGCCTTCTTCGCCGCCGGCATCCTCTTCGTCTGGCGATCCTTCTACGGCATGCGCATCCGCGCCCAGGAAAACGTCGAGACCGGCGCGCGCCGCGAACCCGCCGCCGTCGAAGCCGCGTAGTAACGCGCCTCTCTCCCTCTCCCGGTACTCGCACGAGAGGGCCGGGGTGAGGGCTTCTCGTAACTAGCTCAAAACTCCAAATTACCCATTCCCAACCCATGCCCACCGACATCCAGATCACCACCGCCACCCTCGCCGGACGCCCCACCGCCAGTTCCGGCTCCAAGTGGGAGCCGATCATGGGCTACAGCCGCGCCGTCCGCGCCGGCAACCTCATCGCCGTCACCGGCACCGTCGGCATCAACGCCGACGGCACCTACTCCCCATCCGTCGCCGACCAGACCCGTCGCTCCCTCGACATCATCCGCGCCGCCCTCGAGGCCCTGGGCGGCCGCATCGACCAGGTCATCCGCACCCGCATGTTCGTCACCGACGTCTCCCAGTGGGAACAGGTCGCCCGCGTCCACGGCCAGGTCTTCGCCAGCATCCGCCCCGCCACCACCATCGTCGAGGTCGCCCGCCTCATCGACGCCGACGCCAGGATCGAAATCGAAGCCGACGCCGTCGTCGCCTGAACCCGCCGCGCAAACTTCCTGCCATTTTGTTGTGCGCCGATGACGCGCGCGGCGCAACCCCCTCCCCGAAAAAACAAAAATTTTTTCACGCAAAAACCCCAGCAAAACCCCACCTTCTCCCATCCTGATGGCGCCTCGCGCGTCACCGCCACGCAACACCGCCCTAATAGATGAGGGGCTTGCTCATGCGCCGCGAAACGTCCCAATGTAGGGCTCGCTTCAGCGGGCGAAATAATCCTCAATACCCCTCTTTATCGGTGTTCCCCCGATACGCTGCTACAAAATGCTACAATTTGCTACAATCACGTGACTTCGCTTCGCCCGACGATGTTCGCCGACTCGCTCCCCTCGTCCCACACGATCATCGCCTCCCCGCTGCGCAACTGTGCGCGGATCTGCTCGGCCTTGGCGCCGGCGTCGGTCAGGTCGGTCCCGTGGCGGGTGACGAACTCCTCGATCAGGGCGTCGAGCGCCGCGCGGGACAGTCGTTCGGGTGGAATGGGGATCACGGCGACGCCGAGTATACCCCGCAGCAGCAACAGCGCCGCGACGCGCGATCAGGATTTGGCGGCGGGCTCGTCCGCGTCGGCCGCCGTGGGGTCCTGGGTCACGATCTCGTCGGTCACCACGTTCGTGGCCACCTCGATCGTGCTCGACCCGTCCCCGCTGCCGCCGTCCACCGCCGCCGTGTCCGGCGCGATCGACGCCTTCGCCGCCCGGGCGGCCTGCAGCACCGTGATCAGGATCGTGAAGTGGAACGTCCCCAGCGGAACGTCCGTCGGCACCGAGAACACGATGTGCCGATCCGCCGGAACCACCTTCGTGAATGTGAAGATCTTGTACACCGTCGACGAGCCGTCCGGGTTCGTCTGGCTGATCGTCGTGTTGAACGAGCAGGTGGACCCGGGGATGATGCTGGCCGGGACGTAAAAGCCGATCAGGCGGTCGGCACGCACGCGGGCGTCGAATTGCACGAGGATCATGTGACGGGTCCTTTCCTGTGGCGCGCTCCCCCTGCCGCGCGCACCTGTCGTCCGAAATTGAGCGGTTTCAGGCCTGCGAAATATCGCCGCCATACCGAGCCGAACCAATTGCCCTGAACAGGGCGGGGGACGGCCCTGACCGGTTTCCAGCGTGGTCAACGTTACGACGCGCGTAGATTGCGGTAGATTGCCAGCGGAGTCAACGAAAAAGCGGGAAAGGCCGGTGCGTTCGCCAGGCGAAACGCCCCGTTCATCAACAGCGCGATCTGCTCGAACGCATCCTCCATCTTATTGCCCGTCGGGATCGGCTGCGGCGTCGCCGACAGGTTCGGGCGGTTCACCTGGCCCAGGACCGTCCATCCCGCATCGATCTCGATCCCGTACTTCTGGCTCAGCGCGGCAGCCGAATCGTAAAAATGGGGCAGGTGGGCCGACCCGACCAGCACCGCCGCCGGATGCTCCGGGCTCGGTCGAAGCTTCAGCCGGACCACGTCCGGGTAGAGCCGCCGCACCACCTCCCCCAGCTCGTCGCTCTTGAACTCCTCGACCTTCGCGATCGCCACCTGGTTCTCGTTCTGCCGCGCCTGGAGCTGCTGCTTGCTCATCCGGCGCCCCTCATCGCTGTTCCGCAACGCCTCCATCTCCAGCTTGCTCATCTTCCGCAGCACCGCCGGAAGCCCGGCCAGGGCGTCGGCGAGCCAGGCAAAGTCCATCAGCCGCACCACCCCGCTCGCCCGCACCACCTGCCCATCCGCGAACGCATCAGGGGTCCACCGGCTAAAGTCAAAATCCGCATCGATAGAGGTGGCCGCAAGGGCGGCCTCGATCTGAATGAATAGCCGCTCGGCAGCGGGACGATCCGATGCCAGGGCCGTGGTCAGGCCAAGCTGGGCGGCCAAAGACCCAACCCGGGGCGCATCGAGATAGACAAACTCACGAAGGGTGACGGGGGTGTCGGGCATGGCAGGAACCTTCGCGCCGGCCTGCCGCCGTGTCAATGCGGCATTTCCCGCGCAGGAATTGCTTTACTATTTAGCAAACCGGGGTATTACATCGCACAGCCGGGACCGTGAGCGGTGGGCGAATTTGGCATTTTTCATGCCGTTTTCTCGCCCTCGCCCTTTATTCCGGCCCCGTATTTTGACGAAAGACAGGGTGTGGCGGCTGACGCGCGCGGGTCAACCCGCCCGCGATGCCCCGCCCGCCCTGAACAGGATTCTTTCACACGCGCACACGGAGGTGCCGCAATGGCCCGCCCCAATCGTCGCCCCGCTCATCGTTCGATCCGGTTCCCCCTCCTTGCCGCCGGCGCCCTCGCGCTCGCCGCCTCGGCCGCTCTCCCGGTGGTGGTCTTCGCCCAGGACGGCGCGCCCGCCGAGCTAAAGGAGGTCGAGAACTCCAAGTTCGCCACCTCCGGCATCATCACCGCCAATGCCGTCTACATCCGCTGCGGCCCGGGTGAGAACTATTACCCTACTATGAAGCTCGACAAGGGCGCGCGGGTCAAGGTCGTGGGGGCCAAGTTCGACTGGCTCAAGATCGTCCCGCCCGAAGGCTCGTTCTGCTACGTCGCCCGCCTTTATGTCGATCGCCACGGCGACGGCAAGGTCGGACGGGTGAACAAGGACGCGATCAACGTCCGCGCCGGCTCGGCCCTCTCGGCCCTGAAGATCGGCATCCTCTGCGAGCTCAGCCAGAACGAGGAGGTTGAGATCCTGGGCGAGGAACAGGAATACTTCCGCATCAAGCCCCCTGCCCACGCTTACCTCTACATTGACAAGAAGTTCGTCGAGCCCGACCCCGACGCCAAGCCCGAAGTGCAGACGCCGCAGCCGGTCGCCAAGGCCGCCCCCCTGCCGTCCGAGGCGCCCGGGGCGGAGACTCCCAAGCCCGCCGCCGAAACGCCCACCGCGGTCAAGCCGGCCGAGCAACCCAGGACCGAGGTCGCGGCGAACACGCCGAACACGAGCGCGGCGGGTCAGGATTTCGGGACC
>DATBFY010000504.1:0-6785 GCA_036558265.1 Tepidisphaeraceae bacterium
CCGAGCGGACGCGCGACTATCAGTTCACCACGTCGATGCTGAACATGGGTTACAACAACACCATCATGCAGATGGCCGCCATATCGGGGAACCAGTGGCGATACAAATAGGAGTAAGGGCTGGGGAAGATCGACCGCCGGACATGAAGGCGCGGGCTCAGCGAGCGCGGCTTGAGTCGCGCACCGCTTTGATTTCGATTCGTGCGGATCGTACCATCGCGCGGTCGCCGATTTGGTGAACATTTGAGGTGGTTGCGGCGAAGTACATCTCTGGCAAGCCCTTAGCGTTCGGCCAGGACCCACGCGTTGGAGTGAAGGATCAAGGAATCGCATGATTCAGCGGCGTAAAACACGCAAGGTTACCCTCGGCGACCCGGCTCATGGTTTCGTCTCGATCGGCGGCGACGCGCCCGTATCGGTGCAGACGATGACCGCCGGGTATACCCACGACATCGAGAAGTGCATCGCCGAGATCCACAAGCTTGCCGCCGCCGGCGCCGACATCGTCCGCGTCGCCGTCCCCGAGCGCAAGGACACGGCGGCGCTCAGGGAGATCATCCCCGCCGTCAAGGTGCCGATCGTCGCGGACGTGCACTTCCACTTCCAGCGGGCTTTGGAAGCCGTCGAGGCAGGCGTCCACAAGATCCGACTCAACCCCGGCAACATCAGCGACCGCGCCCAGGTCCGCGACGTCATCCAGGCGTGCAAGGCGCGCAAGCTGCCGATCCGCGTCGGCGTCAACGAGGGCTCGATCGTCGAGCGCAAGGACAAGCAGAAGCGCCTCAAGGAGCTGGGCGGCGTCTTCTCCAACGACAAGCACGGCCACTTCCTGGCCATCATGATCACCAAGCTCGAGGAGTACCTCGACATCTTCCACGAGGAGGACTTCCACGACATCGTGATCAGCGCCAAGAGCATCGACCCGCTGCTGGTCATCTCGGCGTACCAGGAGATCAGCAAGCGATTCGATTACCCGCTGCACCTGGGCGTGACCCACGCCGGCCCGAAGGAGACCGGCACGATCCGCAGCGTCGTGCCGCTGGGGCATTTGCTCGCCAGCGGGATCGGCGACACGATCCGCATCAGCTACGCGAACGACCCGATCTACGAGGTGCAGGACGGCCTGGAGCTGATGTACATCCTGGGCCTGCGCGAGCGGATCGGGGCCGAGCTGATCGCCTGCCCGACCTGCGGGCGCATCCAAGTGGACCTGTTCACGCTGACCCAGGACGTGCGGAAAAAGCTCGCGGAACAGATCACGCTGCCGATCAAGGTGGCGGTGATGGGGTGCATCGTGAACGGCCCGGGTGAGGCGGAAGGGGCGGACGTGGCGATCTTCGCCGGCGACCGCCGCGGCATCATCTACGTCCAGGGCGAGAAGGTCGCCAACGTGCCCGAGGAACAGATCCTCGACCGCCTCCTCAAAGAGTGCCGTAAATTCGAAGACAAGGTCCGCCGCGGCGAGGCGAAGCTGGGCGAAAAGAAGGTGGACATCCTCCCGCCCGACCCGATCGGCGAGCTGGGCAGCGGCTGGGAGAAGATCGAACACGAGCGTCGGGGGACGAAGCTGCCGGTGGTGAAGTAGAGTGTGGTAGAATGGGTGACGAGGTATCGCATGACCGTCGCGACCCCCATCGAAAGAAAGTCCGAATCGCAAGACCCATTCGCGATGCAGCGGTTCACGCTTTACGACGTGCCGTGGGAGGTCTATGAGGCGATCCTAAACGGGCTCGGGGAACAGCGCGTTTATCTGACCTATAACCGGGGAGCGCTTGAACTCATGTCACCGTCACCGCGGCACGAGAAGTTCGGCAGTCTGGTGGCACGACTCGTTCAGATGTACACACACGTCATGCAGATCCCCGTGTTCAGCCGGGGTCAAACCACTTGGAGGCGCCGGGACCTCGAGCGGGGCCTCGAGGCCGATCAGTGCTTTTACATTCAGCATGAACCCGAGATGCGCCACAAGGAGTCGATCGACCTGTCCATCGAGCCGCCTCCGGATCTGGCGATCGAGATCGACCTGTCGTCCAGCTCGGTTGACAAGGAAGACGTGTATGCCGGATTAGGCATACCGGAGCTCTGGCGCTACGAGGATGGCCGAATTGCTTACACGCTGCTGCGGAACGGGAAATATCAACTCGCCGAGGGCAGCCAAGCGCTACCGGGCCTACCGAATATGGAGCTCAACCGATTTTTCAATCTGCGTCAGACAATGGGGGAAATGGAACTCGTCCGTGCCTTCGCCGAATGGGTGGAGCAGAATCTGAAGCCGCGGGCCTGAGTCCAATGATGGGGGCAAGTCATGAAACTTTTTGCATTCGCGGTGATTCTCGTTTTCGGCGGCTGCGGCCCGTCCGTCGATACCAGCGGCCCCGCCACCGACCCCGTCCCCGAAGCGCTTTACCCCTGGGGCTCAACCCGCGCATCCCTCGAGGAACATCACGCCCACGGAAAACTCGTCTGGGTCCGCGACGTCGTGCCCGCCGACGACTTCGCGGCCGCGACCATGCGCGAGATGATCTCGATCCGAAAACCCCGGCCGGCGGCGTACGAGGTCTTCGTCACGCCGCGCCTCGGAGCCGGCGGCGGGACGTACGAGGATTACGTCTTCTTCGACGACGACCAGACCGTGATCTACGTGGCCCGACGATCATCCAGTGCGGCGGCAGCGAGGTGATCGTGCAGGCGCTTTCTGATTCAACCCGCGCCAGGCTCCGACAGATCCTCCTGGAGGACTGGGACCCGCACGATGCGTTCAAACGCCCCGAGGCCCACAGCACGTACGACGCGTGGGTCGCGCCGCTGTGGGACTTGATCGCGTCGGGGGCGAGCGAGGAACAGGCGATGGAGTGGCTTCACGAGCGGGAGAAGGAAACGATGTGCTTCCCGTCCCTGGGCCGCGAGCGCCTGCGGCGGGCGGCGCGAAAGCTGGTGAGGTTGCGAGCCGCCTCGGACCCGGCGTAACCAAGCGTGCGTCCGTCGTCAGGTTGATTCCCGCATTATCGTTCCAATAATCGATCGCATGAGCATCCGAGTCGGCATCGTCGGCATCAGTGGGTACGGGGGCGGGGAGGCGCTGCGCCTTTGCGCGGCGCACCCGGCGTTTGAGGTCGTTTACGCCGCCGGCGAGTCGTCAGCCGGGCAGCGCCTGGGCGAGCGTTTCCCGAGCCTGCCGGCGAACCTGGCCGAGCTGGTCATCCAGAAGTGGGACCCGGCCGCGCTGCCGGAGTTGGACGTGCTCTTCGCCTCGCTGCCGACCGGCGAGAGCAAGGCGGCCCTGGCGCGCGTGCCCGCGAAGACGAAGATCGTGGACATCGGCGGCGATCACCGCTTTGTCGAGGGGTGGACGTATGGCCTGGCGGACGTGTGGCCCGAGCAGATCCGCGGTAAATCGCGGATCGCCAACCCCGGGTGCTATCCGGCGGCGTCGCTGACCGCATTAGCGCCGCTGGCGGCCGAGGGGTTGATCGACGTCTCCACGATCATCATCGACGCCAAGAGCGGCGTGTCCGGGGCCGGACGCGGGGGCGGGGCGTCGGGGTTCGGCTACGCCGAGGTGAACGAGGACGTGATGGCGTATGGCTTGTTGAAGCACGCCCACCTGCCGGAGATGACGCAGGCGATCGGCCAGCTCGCCGGCAAGCCCGCGCAGGTGACATTCACGCCGCACCTGGTCCCGATGACCCGCGGAATCCTGGCGACCTGTTACGCCCGCGGGAGCGCCACGACCGAAGCGTGTCTGGCCGCCGCGCGAAAGTTCTACGCGAACAGGCCGTTCGTCCGCGTGACCGACAAGCCCCCTCACAGCAAGTGGGCGACGGGGACCAACCTGGTGTTCGTCTCGTACGCCGCCGACCCGGCGCGCGACCTGGTCATCGCCCTGGGCGCGATCGACAACCTGGGCAAGGGGGCCGCCGGCCAGGCGGTGCAGAACGCGAACCTGATCACGGGTCAGCCGGAGACGGCGGGCCTGGAGGGCACGGCACTGTGGCCGTGATGCCGCGTCTTGAAGACCAGCCGCCGAAGCGGCCTCACCATCGCTTGTTCGCCGCAAGGATGCCCAGGCCGATCAGGCCGGCGATGAACACGAAGACGATCGTCACCGCGATCCAGACGTTGCGGACGCGCCGGCGGCGGTCGGTGGCGTGGAGGGCGTTCTCCGCGGCCATCCACTGGGTCGCAAGCTGCGGCGGGTCGGCCTGCTGCTCGAGCAGTTGCTGGAGACGCGTGACCAGGTCCAAGAGCATCTGCCGCTGGTACTGGGCGGCCTTGCCCTTGACGCGGCCGGCGCCGAAATAGTCGCTTCGGGCCTCCTGGTAGGAGGTGGCGGAGGCGGCGACGCTCACGCGGCCGCGGTCCCATTCCAGGCGGAGCGTCTGCGGGTACTCGACGATGGACTTGGCGCGGCGGGAGTTCTTCTTGCCGCGCGTCATCTCCAGGACGTTCCAGGCGTCGCCCGCGCCGATCGCGAACGCCTCCTGCGCGGTGGCGACGAACCCGCGCTGACTCAGGAACTGCGACGCCAGCCGCAGCGCGTCAGGGGCGGACAGGGTGGTGATAAATGTGTGCTCGACTACCATGGAAACGTGATTCCATCAAAAGGCCGCCAGAGCTCGAAGACCACGCACAACAGGTTGTGCGTGAAGTGAAGCAACATCCCCGGGTAAAGGGAGCCGGTCTGCACCCGCAGCCAGCCCAACGCCATCCCGATCACGAACAGGTGCGGGAAGCTTGGCACGGACAGGTGGATGATCATGAACATCAGGGCGCTGACGAAGATCGACTCCCACGGGCTGAGCACGTGCTGTAGGCCGGTCAGGATGACGCCGCGGAACGCCAGTTCCTCGATCACGCCCGGTTGTACGGCGATGCACAAGATGAGCGTGGGCAGCCGGTAGCCCTGATGGACGAACTCGTCGGTCATCCGCAACTGGGGGACGTGGAGAAGGTGCGACAAGAGAAAGAGCGCGATTGAGGCAATCGTAAACGTCGCCACCGCTCCGCCGATCGCCGCCGGATACCACAGCGGGTTGCCTGATCTCGCCAGCGCCGGCGCGACGTCCCGCCGGGCGACGACGCACCAGGCGACCACCAGGACGCTGCAGAGGGCGGAGATCACGAAGTCGGTCGTGACCGCGTTGGCCCCGGCGAAGATGGCGATCATCATCACGACGCTGGCGCCCAGGAACGCGAAGTAGAGGGCAATCGCGGAATTGATCGGGGTGTTCTTCGCGATCGACGCGGCCGGCGCCTGCAAGGCGCGGGCATGACGGGCGGCGCAGTGGGGGCAGGCGTCAACCCAGTCGGGGTGCAACGGGGCGCCACAGGTATTGCAGAAACGGGGCGGTGCGGGTCCCGTCCCGGCTTGCGCCTGGGAGGCAGGCGCCGCGTAGGACGTTGGCTCGACCGGCGCGGCCGACACTGCCGGCACGGGCGCGGCGGGCGGTGATGGTGATCCGGACGGCGGCTGGCTCACGGCAACGATCCCTTGCGCGCGTTGCGCGCGCTTAAATCCCCGCGGCCTGCTGCTGCATCAGCTTGCGGTGCGTGGCGCCGGCGGAAATCGCCCGGACGAGAACCGCGATGATGATGATGTCGAGCCAGCCGATCCCGATCCCGCCAAAACCACCCCCGCCGGGCTTTCCGTTGTTCTGGCTCATCTGGCTGACCGAGGTGACGACGTTGATGGTGACGAGGGTCGCGTAGAGGACCAGGCCGACGATGGCTGCCGGGAGCGGGCTGACCCGGGCCCAGAACCACAATCCCCAGAAGATGACGGCGACGCCGACTTGTGCCCCGATGAGGATCTGAGCCGCCTGCGGCAGGGCGCCGCGACGTGCGCCAGGAAGGTTCTGGAGCAGGACGAAGAGCAATCCGACGCCAAGCGTCTGCAGGATTGCCACCGCCAGGAGCGCCCCCGCGGCCTTCTTGGCGGTCTTGCGCAGCTCGTCGCCCTGGAGCTTCTGTCCGGCGGCGGTGGTGGCAAAGTCCTTGGCGCCGACGACTCGCGGGCCGGAGGGCATTCCCGTGGGCAGGGCCTTGCCGCAGCTCGAGCAGAAGGTGGAGCCCCAGGGATTCTGCGCCCCGCAGTGCGGGCAGGATTGCATGGTCACTTGCGTCATCGGGATGCTCCCTTCGTAGACGGGTGTAGGTTCTCGGACCCGACGGCCGGCGAATATAATCGGTGATTGCGAGAAAGGGTAACGATTTCGCTGTCGATCGACGGTTACGGACCGCGGGGCGCGCGTACCGATCAGTTATCGGTCGGGGGCACACGGTCACTGAAGTGGACCCCGCCTGCGGAGAGGTCTGCTATTCGGGGACGGGTACGTTGGCAGCTCGCTTGGACTCGCGTCGGGCACGAAGGTACTCGAAGACCATCGGCAGCACCGAGATGATCACGATCGCCACCGCGACCAGGTCGAAGTGCTTGCGAATGAATTCGATATTGGCGAGCTTATAGCCTGCGGTGATGCAGATGCTCACCCAGAGGACCGCGCCCAGGACGCTGAACGCCAGGAAGCGCGGGTAGCTCATCTTGCCGATCCCGGCGACGAAGGGGGCGAAGGTGCGGACGATCGGGACGAAGCGGGCAAGGATGATCGTCTTGGCGCCGTACTTCTCATAAAACTCGTGGGCGCGGGTCAGGTGCTTCTTGTTGAGCAGGCGCGAGTCCTCGCGGCGGAAGACGGCGGGGCCGAGGCGGCGGCCGATCCAGTAATTGGTGTTGTCGCCCAGGAACACGGCCGCCAACAAGACCCCGACGGCGACCGGTAAACGCAG
>DATBFY010000505.1:0-8790 GCA_036558265.1 Tepidisphaeraceae bacterium
CATCCGCCTGCCGCACCCGCAGGCTGATCGATGGCCCCGCGATGATCAGCCCGTCCTTGCTGTCCACCACGCCCGGCACCGCTTTGATCGCCTCCTCCACCTTGGGCGCCGTCTCCTTCAAAAAGTCCAGATCCGTCGAGAACAGCTTGATCTCGATCGGCTCCGGCGACCAAGTCAGGTCGCCGATCAGGTCGCCCAGGATCCCCGGGAATTCCCATTCGATCGCCGGCTGTGATTCCTGGAACTTCTCGCGCAGTTCGGCGATCACGTCCTGCGTCGGCCGCTTGCGCGACGGCCGCAGCTTCACCAGGAAGTCCCCCGTGTTGGGCTCGACCACGTGAAAGCCCAACGCCGCACCCGTTCGGCGGGAGTAACTCTCGACCTCGGGCGTCTCCTTGAGGATCGTCTCGCACTCCAAAAGCGCCCGGTCCGTCTCCGCCAGGCTCGTGCCCGGCGGCGCGACGTAGTCGATCACGAAGCCGCCTTCGTCCAGCTCCGGCAGAAAGTCGGAGCTCAACCGCGGGTACACAAATACGCCCAGCAGCAGCAAGAGCCCGCACACGCCGACGGTCGTCCACCGGCTTCGGAGTGCCGCCCGGGCGCTCCATTCGTAGACTCCGATCAGGCGTCGCAGTACAGGACCGCCTGTCTCGTGATCGCGCGCCTCCTGTCCGGTCAAGCGGCCGCGCACGATCCAGCCCGCCAGCGAGGGCGTCAGCGTCAGCGCCAGCACCAGGGATGTAACCAGCGCCACGGCCATGGTTAACGCCAGCGCCCGGAAGAACACTCCCGGAACGCCCTCCAGGAACGCCAGCGGCACGAAGACGACGACCGGCGTAAGTGTCGAGCCTAAAAGGGGTAACAGGATACCCCCTACCGCCCCCTGGATCGCCGTTTGCTTTCCCTGGCCGGATGCTACCTTCGTGAAAATCGCCTCGACCACCACGATGGCGTCGTCGATCACCAGTCCGATCGCGGCCGCGATGCCGCCCAGCGTCATCAGGTTGAAGGTCATCCCCGCGAGCCGCATGGCGACTAACGTCGTCAGCACCGTGACCGGGATCACCACGATCGCCACCGAAGTCGATCCCCAATCTCGCAAGAACAAGTAAAGGATCACAATGGACAGCAGCAATCCGAACCCGATCGCCTCCCAGACGCTCCGCACCGATTCGTTTACCAGGATCGACTGGTCGTAAAAGAACGCCAGCTTTAATCCCGGCGGCAGTTCCTTCCGAAGCGATCGCAGCTCGTCGCGGATTCCCGCCGCGATGTCCAGTGTGCTGCCGTCGGGCTGGCTGCGGACGTTGAGGAGCACGGCGGGCTCGCCGTCGGCGGTGACGACGTTGAACACGGGTTCCTGCGACGCGGTCACCTGCGCGACGTCCTTGACGCGGATGGGCACGCCGCCCTCGGCCGAGCCGACGGTCAGTTCTTCGATCTCACGTGGGCCCCGGGCCCGGCTATCGACGACCGTGAGGTACAGCGTGTGCCGCTCCTCGCGCATTCCCGCCGGCGCGACCAGGTTTCCCCTGGTCAGCGCATCCGCAACTTGCGCCAGCGACAGCCCGTACGCCTGGAGCCTGGTCGGGTCGGCGACCACGTGATATTCGGGCGTGCGCCCTCCCACCAGGTCGACCCGCGCCACCCCGCCGATCCGCAGAAATCGAGGCTTGATCTGGTACTGGGCCACCTGCCATAGATCGGTCAGCGATCGCCCCTGGCCGGTCAAGCTCACTCCGACGATCGGGAACGCCGAGAACGTGAGGCGATATGCCTGCGTCGTGACGGTTGATGGCAGGGTCGCCTTCGCCTGTGCCAGGCGGCTGAGCACGTAAAGCTCCGCCTGCACCATGTCGGTCTGCCAGGTGAAAAACACGTTCACGTCCGCCGAACCGCGAGCCGTGGTCGATCGGATGTTGACCACGCCCGGGATGCCCTTCATCGCCTCCTCGATCGGTCGGGTGATGGTCGCCATCATCTCGTCGGCGGGCATCACGCCGTTGTCCACCAGGATGACTACCCGCGGGAAATTGGTCTGCGGGAAGACCGACGAGGGCATGGTCGAAGCGCAGTAGATCCCCAGCCCGCACATGGCCACCACGATGAAGGCGATCGCCTTCGCGTGACGCAGCGCGAACCGCCCCACCCGGGCGGAGCGCGAAACGGGTTGCAACGCGTCGCCGGGGCTCATTTCTCCTCGCCGACGTGAACCTTGGCCTCTTTGGGCAAGCCGTATGCGCCGTCGGTCACGACTTGATCGCCCTCTTTGACCGCGTCGCCGCCGATCTCGACCCAATCGCCTTCGCGAAGGCCGGGCGTGACCGTTTTGCGCTGGGCCTTTTCCCCGTGGACGACCGCGACGGACGACGAACCGTCCTCCTGCCGCACCACGCTCTTCCAGGGCACCGCCAGCGCGTCACCCCGCTCGTCCACGAGGATCTTAACTCGTTGGAACGACCCCGGCCTCAGCGGCGTCTCCGCCGGCAGCGACACCGTGACCGTGACCGTGTTGTTCTTCCGATCGACGTCGTAGCCGACGAGGGACACGGTCGCCTGGCCGGGCGTGGGCTCGACCTGCGCCCGCTGCCCCACCTTGATCAGGGACGCCTCGCCCACGGGCACCGCGGCATTGACCACAAGCCGATCCATGGCGACGAGCTGTGCCAGCGCCCTGGTCGTGTCCGCCGCCTCACCCGGCGACGCCATGACCCGCGTCACCGTCGCGCGCAGCGGCGCCCGGATCTGCATCATGGAGTGCTGCACCTGCGCCGCCGCCAACGCCTTTTCTGCTTCGGTTACTTTCGCGGTGGCTTCGGTCAGTTCCTCGGGGGTCGGTGAGTTCTTCAGGAGCGTCAATTGGCCCTGAGCCGATCGCAACTCGTTTTGTGCCGCCGCCAGGTCGTGCGCCGCCGCTTCCATCGTCTTCGTGGCGGCCACCTCCTGGGACGACAAGAGTTTCTGGCGATCGAACTGTTTCTGGGCAAAGTCCACCCCGTCTCTGGCCTTGTCCACGCCCAGTTGCGCCAGCGCCAACTGCTCGGGTCGGGGCGTCGCGCGGAGCCTTGCCAGCGCCGCCCTGGCGGATTCCAGCACGGCCGCCGCCTGTCCCTCCGCTGCCTTGGCCAGGCGGTCATCCAGTTGGAAAAGCACGGCCCCCTGCTCGACCACTTGTCCCGGCCCGCAACGGACCTGGGTGATGACGCCCGCGACGGGTGAAGTCAGCGTGGCCCCGCCGGCGGGTTTCCCATCCGCCGTCGCCACTGCCGGTTCCACGGTGCCGAACGCCTCGACCCATCGGTGCAAGGCCATGCGCCTGGCGGGGGCGACCTTGACGGGGACCTCGGGCTCAACCTCCTTCTCGTGCTCCTCAGCCACCTTCGGCTTGAGCCACTCGGGACGGAAGACCAAAGCCGCCACCCCGCCAATCAGCGCGGCGAAGACCAGAAAGCTGAACGCGATGCGCCAAACTGACCGACGTCCTTCGCCGCTCATGGCTTGTTCGCCTCCTGCTCGACTCGAGTCATGACGCCGACGCCACCGGCGGCCCTCGCCAGCTTCACGCGCGCCAGCGCCGCTTTTTTTCGCAAATCGACAACCTTTACCCGCGCGTCCAGGAGGTCTTCCTCCGCGAGAAGCAGGTTGGCGACGTCGGTCTCGCCGGCCTTATAACTGGTCTCCGCCTGTCCCGCGCGGCGCTCCTGCAAGGGCAACAATTCGTCGCGCGCCATCGTCAGCGTTCGCAGCGTGGCGTTGTAGGCCGAGTATTGAGTCCGCACGTCCTGGACGACCTGGCGCTGAAGCAGCGTCATCTGGTGCCGCGCGGCGTCGAGCTCGGCGCTCGCCTTGGCGCGCTTGGCCTGGCCCCAGTCGAAGAGCGGCAACGGCACGGCCAACTCCGGCCCGACCGACCACCCCTGGTCATACTCCGATTGCGCGCCGACCTCGGTTCCCTCAAGCAGCGCCAGCCGAGACAGCGCCACCTCGTCGCCCAGCGCCGCCAGTTCCCACGTCTTGGTCCTGACCTCCGGCCTGTTCGTCAGGGCGTGGACCAGCCACGCCTGCTCGGTGGCGCGGGTGGGCTCGAGGCTTTGCCAAGCGCTGAGGCGCCAATCGCCGGACTTGGAGGGCTCGCCGATCAGGCGCGCCAGCGTGAGCCTGGCGTCGGTCATGTCCTGGCGGCGCTCCGCGAGGTCCACGTTGAGGGTGAGCAACTGGGTTTGCAGGGCGATGACGTCGAGCCGCGCCGCCTCGCCGGCTTTGAGCCGCGCTTCCCCCAGGTCCACCAGGCGCTTCGCCAGCGCATGTCGCTCCTCCAGCGCCGCCAACTGGTCCGTCAGCGCCTGGAGGGTGACGTAGGCCTCCTGGGTGTCGGCGATGACATCGGCGAGGGTCGCGAGCACGTCGGCCATGGCGCCGCGGAGGCGGTTGTCGGCTGCCGACACCTTCCTGGGCTGCGTGAGGAGCGAAACGATGTCCTGGGCGATGGCGGCGTCGATGATGGGGCTGGCGCTTGCGGCCTCGCGCATGCGGACCGAAACCGTGAGGATCGGGTTGGTGAGCAATCGGGCCTGGAGCGCATCAGCCTGGGCCGAGCGGACGTGCGCCAGCGCCGCCTGAAGCCGCGGGTCGTGGAGCACGGCCCGCCGGATCGCCTGGCCGAGGGTGAAGGTCTCCGCGGGCGGGGCGTCGTCGGGGGCGTCAATGGGTTCTGGGGCATGTTCTTCGACGCGCACGGCGATCTGGTCGGTCACGTCCGCCGGCAGCGCGTCGGCGTAGTTGGGGGGCTGGGGCATGGGGGCGTGGCAGCCCCCTGCCATAAGCCACAGGGTGGGGAGCCATATCAGCAGGTTGAACGATCGGTGATTGGAACGCATGGAGTGCTTGCCCTGTTTATACGCCCGCCTGTGCCGCGGCGACAGGGCGTGTCGCCGCCGCATCTGACACTTGTCGTCCGGGGGCCGCGGGAGCGGGGAAACGGAGGCGGACTTCGAAGACCCCGCCGCGCTCGGACGTCGCCTCGATCTGTCCCCCCAGCACGGCGGCGATCTCGCGGCAGAGGGAGAGGCCCAGACCGCAGTGCAGGCCGGTGCCCTGGCGGGAGGCGTCGCCGCGCCAGAAACGGTCGAAGACGCGCTGGGCGTCCGACGCCGCCACGGCGCTGCCGCTGTTGGCGAAGATCAGCTCGACGCTTTCACCAGCAGGCGCGGCGCGCCGCCCCTGGACGCGGATCCACCCGCCGCTGTTTGCGTGCCGCACCGCGTTGTCCAGCAGGTTGTTGACGATGATGCGCAGCTTGTCGATGTCGGTTTGCAGGCAGAGGTCGTCCTCCACCTGGAAGACGGCCGTGGCACCCTTCTCTTTGGCGGCCAGGGCCATCGGTTCCCAGCACTCCTCGAAGAAGGGCGCGAGGTGAACGGTGGACGGCGTGACGGTCAGTTGGTGGGCGTCGGCGCGGGCGAGGGTCAGCAGGCTGTCGATCATCGCGTGCATCGAGCGGACGATGCGGCCGCATTGCCCGAGCGTGCGTTCGTACTCTTCGCCGCTGCGGCGGCGCGCGGCGGCGACGTCGAGGATGGCCTCGAGCCCGGCGAGCGGCGTGCGCAGCTCGTGCGAGACGTCCGCCGTGAAGCGGCGCTCGCGTGTCACCAGCGCCTGGAGCCGGTCGAGCAACTCGTTGAGGCGCACGACCACGGGGACCAATTCGCGCGGGGCGCCGGCGAGGTGGATGCGACGGTCGCCCAGGCCGTCGCGTCCGATCGCCGAGATCCGCCCGGCGAGCGCCCCGAGCGGCCGCAGCCCGCGTCCGACGACCAGGAGCATCGCCCCCGCCGCCGCCAGCGTCGCCGCCGCGCAGACCGCACCCAGGAGCCACGCGATCCGCGCCAGCATGCGGCGCAGGTCGCCGGTGTGCCTCGCCACGGTCAGGGTGACCACGTGCGGGCCGCGCGTCGCCTTACCCGATGGATCTTCGAGCACGGGTACGAACTTCATCGTCGCCTGCCGCCCCGGTGCGCCGTCGGGCAATACGACGGTCTCGTAGACCAGCCCACCGACCGGTGGCGACGCGTGCGGCAGCAGTCGCTGGCCCAGCGACGACGAGCGCGCGAACGGTTCGGGGGTCTTGCCGCCGTGAATCCACGCCGCGAAGAAGTCCGGGTGCGCCTTGCGCGTGAACTCGGGCATGTTCGTCGCCTCGGGCTCCATCTTGACGTGCTTGCCGTCCTGTTCGGTCAGCGCCGCCATGGCGCGGGCGGAGGAGGCCAGCGCCATGTCGAAGTCGCCGCGGAGGGAGGCGGCGACCAGGAGGTAGATGACCGCGCCGGCGCAGAGCAGGATCGCCGCCGTCGCCGTGGCGGTGCCGACGAGCAATCGCAGACGCAAACTGGTCGTGGCGGAGTTCATCGATCGATGGCGCTCAATTGCTCGTGCCCCCGGAAACGCTGACCAGTTCCAGCGTGACGTCCTGCACCAGGCCGATGCCGGGCGCGTACCACTTGTACTCGATCTCGTCGGGCTCCAGAGGCGTGGTCTCCCTGGTCTTGAACGACCCGCTGAAGACGCCCGCGGGCTCGTGGGCGCGGCGGCCGGTCTCGATCACCTCGGCCATGTCCTGGGCGATGCCGGGGGCGCGCTCCTGGAGGAAGACGGTCCCCAGCGTCGGGTTGGCGGGCATGATCAAACCGAATTTCGCGCCGTCCACTCCCGAGCGCCACTGGCTCTCGTGGCTGACGACCACGCCGTGGTTGTAAATGTTCACGTCCTCGCCGAAGTAAAAGACGTTGAGGGTCTTGCGGTCGATGACGATGAAGTTTTCGGAGACTTCTTCGATGTGTCCGTTGGCGGTCTGGCGCTCGAGGACGATGCGGGTGCGGATGCCGTCGATGATCCGGGTCTTGGGGGTGACGGTGATGGTCAGGCGCTTGTGCTGCCCGTCCTCGTTGCCGGCGAAGATGGTGGTGAAGCCGGGCTCGAGCACCCAGAAGCGGGTGCGGCCGGTGGGGACCAGGTCGCGGGCGCGGGCGGGAGCGGGCACCTCGGGCGCGTCGGCCGCTGCCCGTTGGACTGCGGCGTTTGGGCCGCCGCTGAGCAACGTGAAGGGGTGGATGGGGACCGCGGAGAGGGCCAAGCGTTGCTCCAGGTGCTCCAGGATCCAGGTATCCGCGCAGGGTTGTTTTGATTGAAGGGTCACCATGGCGAACCTCCACGAGGGCTCTATCGAACGCCCGAACGTCGTCATCCTGAGGGAGTTTCAACGACCGAAGGATCTGGCCTCGAGCGGCACGCGAGGCCCATTCGCCATCCCATGCTAGATCCTTCGCTTCGCTCAGGATGACACGTCGCCGGCGCGATGCTCAGTCGCGGCACACGCCGCTCAATTCTCGTCACCTCCCAGCACGTAACCATGCCCGCGGCGCGTGTGGATCAGCTTCGACGACCCGGGCGCATCCAGTTTCCGCCGGATGTGGCCGATCAGCACGTCCACGACGTTGCTCTCGGCCGTCGCGTGGAACTCATAGACATGTTCCCAGATGTCGGTGCGGGTGACCACTTCGCCGGTGCGCAGCGCCAGGAACTCCAGGAGCGCATACTCACGGGGGCTCAGTTCGATGCGCCGATCGCCCCGACGAACGGTCCGCGCCACCGTATTGATCTCCAGGTCGTCCACGGTGATCACGGGATTCTTGGCGGCGTAGCGGCGGCGGATCAGCGCCCGCACCCGCGCGAGCAGCTCCTTGAACGCGAACGGCTTGACCAGGTAATCGTCGGCGCCGGCCTCAAGCCCGGTCACGCGGTCCTCGGTGTCGTCCTTGGCGGTCAGGATGAGCACGTGCGTGTTCCGCCCGGCCTTGCGCAGGCGCTCCAGGATGGTCAGCCCGCTCATGCCCGGCAGCATGAGGTCGAGCACGATCACGTCATAGTCATTGGATGTGGCAAGCCACAGTCCGGTATTGCCGTCGGCCGCCACGTCCACGGCAAATCCCGCCTCGCGCAAACCCTCGGCGACGGCGTCGCGCAACGGCGGGTAGTCTTCGACCACGAGGACTTTCATGACCGGACGAACGGGCGGAATCCCGATATTGCCAGTAAGGGAAGCTAAGCTGGCGAAGATGACGGTTTCATGAATGCGGCTGGCGAGGCCGCTTTGGCGGCAGGGTCGTTCGACGTTGCGCACGCCGCAGGTGCGCGCCGCGACCCCTTCAATCGAGCAGTTCGTTCCTGCGCCGCGGCGCCGCAGCCCCATCGCCAACAGGCACGACGCGCAGCGTCGAAAACGGCGTGCCTCCCTTTTCCTGCACGACGGGCGCGGCTTTCGCGGTCGGCTTTGCGACTGCCTTCGCGACCGGTTTCGGGGCAGGTTTCGGTGCCGGCTTCGGAGTAGACTTCGCCACTGGCTTGGTCACCGGCGTCGCCGGCGCCACCGCCGACGCCAGCGCTCCCACCGGCACGCCCACCGCCGCACCCGGCGCGGCCGCCGACGCGTTGTAATTCTGCGCCAGGACCACCAGGTCGTTGAAATCGACCAGCCCGTCATAATTGAAGTCGCCGCGGGTCCAGGACGCGCCGGTCACGTTGCCGTTGTAATTCTGCGCCAGCGGCACCAGGTCGTTGAAATCGACCGTGCCGTTCAGGTTCGCATCCGCCGCCAGCCCTGCGCGGACCAGGATCGTCCCGGCCGCGAGGCCCGGGAGGGCGCCGTCGGCGCCATCCGCCCAGCCAATGGCGCGGCGCGCGGCGCCCGGTGCACCGCCCGTCGCCCACGACGAGCCGATCCCTCCCGCCCCATTC
>DATBFY010000506.1:0-10614 GCA_036558265.1 Tepidisphaeraceae bacterium
GACGCCTGGATCCTCGACCTTTCCGAGTCCCCTGCCGTTTGACATTTGACTTTTGTCATTTGACATTGCCCGGTCATGGGTCCGTTGGGACTGATCGCGGGTGAGGGCGTTTTTCCGCTGCTGGTCGCGCGCGGGGCGCGGGCGGCCGGGCGGAAGGTGGTTTGCGCCGCGCTGGCGGGGAACGCCTGGCCGCAGCTCGAAGGGGAGGTGGACGCGTTCCGCTGGGTGGGGGTGCTGCGGCTGAACCAGTGGGTCAAGACGCTTCGCGCCGCGGGGTGCACCGACGCGATCATGACCGGGCGGGTGCGCAAGGCGCAGATGTACTCGCGCTGGCGGTACTTCCAGTACATCCCGGACCTTCGGACGGTTAAACTGTGGTTCACGCGGCTGCGGCGGGACAAGCGCGACCACGCGGTGCTGCTGGCCGTGGCCGACGAACTCGCGAAGGAAGGCATCACGTTGATCGACTCGACCGCTTATTGTCCCGACCAGCTCGCCACGCCGGGCGTGATGACCCGGCGGCAGCCGACCGAAGGCCAATGGGCGGACATCCGCTTCGGCTACGACCTGTGCCGGACGATCTCGGGCCTGGACATCGGGCAGGCACTGGCGGTGATGGACAAAGACGTGATCGCGGTGGAGGCGGTGGAGGGGACCGACGCGATGATCGCGCGGGCCGGGCAGTACTGCAAGGTCGGCGGGTGGACGCTGATCAAGGTCGCCAACGCCAACCAGGACATGCGGATGGACGTGCCGAGCATCGGGACAACGACGATCGAGAAACTCGCGGCGGCGGGGGCGGGTTGCCTGGTGCTGGAACCGGGGAAGACGATCCTGCTGGAGAAGGAGAAGGTGCTGGAGTTGGCGGATCGATTGAAGATTGCGGTGGTCGGATATGAATTTCCACGGATTTGAGTTGCCACAGATGCACACAGATTCACACAGATAAGGCGAGCGGTGTGCGGTCAAATCGATCTTGTTCCCTCATCTGTGTTCATCTGTGCTCATCTGTGGCTAATATGCCTTTACCATGCCCATGGATCCGAACATTCTGGCCGAGATTGACGAACTGGAGGCGCTGCGCAAGACGCGGGACGACCACTGGCAGATCCCGCGCGTGGAGGGGGATCTGCTTCACCACATCGCCTTGGCCGCCAACGCCAAGGTGATCGTCGAGGTCGGGACCAGCTATGGGTTTTCGGGGCTGTTCTGGGGGGCGGCGCTGAAACAGACCGGCGGGCGCCTGCACACGATCGACATTGCCGAGAAGAAGTTCAACTCGTCGAAGGAGACGTTCGCAAAGGCCGGCCTGGGTGGTGTGATCACCAATCACCAGGGCGATGCGCGCGAGGTGCTGAAGCGGATCGAGGGGCCGATCGACCTGGCGTTCATCGACGCCGACAAGCCCGCCTGCCGGGCGTATTTCGACGCGCTGTGGCCCAAGATCCGTCCTGGCGGCGCGGTCCTGACGGACAACGCCTCCACGCACCGCGCCGAGCTGGCGGATTTCATCCGGTATCTCCGCTCGCTGGCGGGCGCCAGCAGCGTTGAGGTGGCCGTGGGGAATGGGATCGAGTGGACGATCAAGCTTCACGCGACCCGATGACCATCACCGTCAAACTTTTCGCCATCCTTCGCGACAAGGCCGGCGTCGCCGAGTTGCCGCTCGAGCTGCCGGAGCGCGCCACGGTTGCGACGGCCGTCGAAACACTCCTTGCCCGCCACCCGAGCTTGCGCCCCTTCGCCAATCGCATCGCCTGCGCCGTCAATCTCAGCCGCGTCACGGGCGAGGCCGAGCTGAAGGATCAGGACGAGCTGGCCCTCCTCCCGCCCGTCAGCGGCGGTTAGTCTCTGAATCCGGAATACTCATGACCGACTGGCTTGAAATCCTTGCCACCCCCCTGCCCGTCGCCCGGGCGATCGAGTTCGTCTCGGCCACCACCGCCGGGGGGATCGCCATCTTCCTGGGCACCACACGAGACGACGCCAATGAGAAGGGCCAGCCGCTGGCCGCGCTCGATTACGAGGCTTATGCGGATCTCGCGAGCCGCCAACTCACGGAGCTGGCGCACGACGCCCGCCAGCGCTGGCCGATCCTCAAGCTCGCGGTGCTGCACCGAACGGGGCGGGTCGCGCTTGGCGAGCCGTCGGTGCTGATCGCCGTCTCGACGCCCCACCGGGCCGAGGCCTTCGAGGCCTGCCGCTGGCTGATCGACACGCTCAAGGCCGACCTGGCCGTCTGGAAGAAGGAGATCTGGTCGGACGGCACCGGCACCTGGGTCGATCCCCACGCCCACATTTGACTTTTGACTTTTGCCATTTGACATTGGCCGCCTCATGGCCTTCTCGCTGCTTCAGATCCTCTACTGGATCGCGCTTGCCACCTGGTTCGGCGGCGTGCTCTTCATCGCGGTCGCGGCGCCGGTGATCTTCCGCACGGTCAAGCAGCACAACCCGATCCTGCCGACGGTGCTGTCGGTCAACCTGGAAGGCCAGCACAGCTCGCTCCTGGCGGGAACGATCGTCGCCAACCTGATCGCGCAGCTCCATTACATCGAGGGAATCTGCGCCGGGGCGATGCTGGTGGGCCTGGTGGGCCAGTGGTTCCTCTCCGACACGTCGGGGCAGAACTGGCTGCTGCCGTTGCTGCGTTCGGGCATGTACCTGGCGGTGGTCGGGTTCGTGATTTACGACTGGCGGTTCGTCTGGCCGAAGATCACGCACCACCGCGACCAGTACATTGAGAACGCCGACGACCCGGACGTCGCCAACCCCGCCAACGACCAGTTCAACTATTACCAGCACGAGAGCGAACTGCTGCTGCGCATCCGGCTGGCGCTGCTCCTGGGGCTCATCCTCTTCAGCGCCAGCATCGTGCCCAAGCGCGTCGAGGTGCCGCTCCCCTCCGGGCACGCGCAGGCGCCCCCCTTTCTAGCGGCTACCGTCTACTGACTACCGGCTACTTCGCCCATGCCCAGCAAAGCCCCTTCGAAAAAGCTCCAGGCGAGAATTGACCGCGTCCGCTCGGTCCTCCCGATCCTCAAGAAGACTTATCCCGACGCGAAATGCTCGCTAGACCACTCCACCCCTCTTGAGTTGCTGGTCGCGACGATCCTCTCCGCCCAGTGTACGGATGAGCGCGTGAACCTGGTGACCAGGACGCTTTTCAAGAAGTACAAGACTGCAAGAGACTACGCCAACGCGCCGCCCGAGCAACTCGAGAAGGATATCCAGTCCACCGGCTTTTATCGCAACAAGGCCAAGAGCCTGCGCGGCATGGCCACGAGTCTGATCGAGAAGCACGGCGGGAAAGTTCCCGCGACGATGGAGGAGCTTACCCACTTGGCGGGTGTCGGGCGCAAGACCGCCAACGTCGTGCTGGGCAACGCATTCGACCAGAACGTCGGCATCGTGGTGGACACGCACGTCGGACGGATCTCCCAGCGGCTCGACCTCACCAGCCACACCGACCCGGTCAAGATCGAGCAAGACTTGATGCCGCTGGTGCCTCGGGAGGACTGGACGCTCTGGAGCCACCTGTTGATCCACCACGGCAGGGCGATCTGCCAGGCGCGCAAGCCCAAATGCGGTGAGTGTCCGGTGCTGCAGTACTGCCCGGCGGGGCAGAAGCTGGTGAGGGCAACGGCGGGGTGAAGCATCAAATCACAAACATCAAATCTCAAACGAATTCAAAATGCCAATGAATCAATGACTCAAACGGCGCTGGGTGACTGCCGGCGCAGGCGGTACGATGCGCCATAATGGATAACGGCGCGAGCGCAGCAACAAAACGCGAACTCCGCTTGAACCGGGGCGAGCCGTCCCGGCGGCGCGCGCCGGTGGATTACGCCGGCACGTTCGTCATCTTGAACCTGACGCTGTGGGCACAACTCCTGGTGGGGACCAGCGGCGGGATGGCGCTAACCTTCTCGATCTGGGGCGGTGGTGTGGTGGCCGTGTTCGCCTGGGAGTGCTGGGCCGCCAGGCGACGCGAGCGAAAGGCCCGCCCCGTCAACGGCCTGTGCGCCTCGTGCGCCTACGACCTTCGGGAGAGCCCGTTGCGCTGCCCGGAATGCGGCGCCAGCGTTCCCGCAGGACATCGGACGCGGAGCGGAATCGCCTCGAACCTGGAGCGAGTCGAGTAGGCGTCCATACGCGATCGCAGCAGACGATTCTGCCGCCCCTGCCGGGGCTGATCGCATCGTTCGTTCTGTTTACCCCGGGCTCGCGCCCGGGGCTATATTCTGACGCGGCTCCGCGGCTGAATTGCCGCGAGAGGCAGCGCCGTCGCCGCGCGGCCGAATTCTCTTCCCTTTTCTCTGGTTCTTTGCTTCTCTGCTTCGCTGCGTCTCTGTGGCGAGTGCGCCGCTCACCGAACGGCTATTCGGGCAGGTCGTTCAAATAATCGATCAAAATCCGGAGCCGCCCGTGATCCCGCTTGTTGAAGTGGAAGACCAGCCGGTACAGGTGCGCCAGGGTCGGCTCGTCGCGCTCGCAGGCCAGCGGGCCGCTGACCTTGAACTCCCCCTTCACGATGATGTCCTTGAACTTCTGGTTGATCTCGTCCAGTTGCGCGGGCGTCGGGCTTCGGTGCAACCGGAGGATCATGTCGTCCTTGAAGTAGCGCACGCTGTGGTAGTTAGAGTAGAAGTGCGTCACCTCTTGGACGGCCTCGTTCACGTCGTCGGTGATCTTGTAAAGCCGCAGGTCGTCGTGGCCGATCAGCCCGCGCTCCAGGAGTTGCTTGTCGATGTACTGCTGCCAGCTCCGCCAGTAGTCGCCGCCGGGGCGATCGACGTAGACGATCGGCATCGGCACGCTCTTGCCGGTCTGCACCAGGGTCAACACCTCGAATCCCTCGTCCATCGTGCCGAACCCGCCGGGGAACATCGCGATCGCGTGACTGGAGCGCACGAACATCAGCTTGCGGGTGAAAAAGTACTTAAAATTGATCAGCTTGGGGTCATTGGCGATGTGGGGGTTGGTGGCCTGCTCGAAGGGCAGGCGGATCGCCAGGCCGAAGCTGGGCTCGGCGCCCGCCCCACCGTGGCCGGCCGCCATGATCCCGCCCCCCGCGCCGGTGATGACCATCCAGCCGTGGTTGGCCATCGCTTTGCCGAACTTGGCGGCCTGCTTGTAATCCTCGTGAGTTTCAGGGGTTCGGGCCGACCCGAAGATGCTGACCTTGCGCACCTCGCGATAAGGTGCGAATACCTTCATCGCATAGCGCAGCTCTTTAAGGCTCTTATTGATCAGCTTGACGTCGGCGCGGTTGGTCTGGTCACGCAGGAGCTTGAGGGCCGTTTCGATGATCTCGCCCACCATGTCCCCATCCGGCACCTTTTCGAGCTCGTGCAGGAGCTTCTGCGCGTGGTGGTGGACGTGGGTCAGGTCCGAGCGCGGCACCACCGTCGGCTTCTGCACCGACTCCTGGGTCTGCTCGAGGTTCTCCGCAAACGTGTCTTCGGTCTTAACGGTCTTGGGGGTCACGATAGGTCATCCTTGCGCGCGCGACGCCTGTAGCCTCTTCGTGCCCTGACACGCGCGCGGGCCGACTGTATTATCGCAAACCCGTTCTCCCGGCAACACGGACCGATTGACTTTCCCCCCCCTGCGATCTATCTACCCTTGCGACGCGACCTCGCGAGGGAGACTCACCCATGGACAACGTTCGCATCGGCATCATCGGCCTGGGGAACATGGGCACCCACCACGTGAATTACATGGATACGGTCGAAGGCGCGACCCTCACCGCCGTCTGTGACGCCGACGAGGCCCGGGCGGACAAGGTGGCGCAAAAGTTCTCAGAACTGGCGAAGTTCACGCGATACGAAGACCTGCTGGAATCCGGCACGTGCGACGCGATCCTGATCGCCACGCCCCACTACCAGCACCCGCTCATCACCGACGCCGCCTTTGCCAGGGGCCTGCACGTGCTCTGTGAGAAGCCGGTGGCCGTCCGCGTCAGCGACGCGCGCAAGACCAACGAGCTGCACAAACGTTATCCCCACCTCAAGTACGCGCTGATGTTCCAGACGCGAACCGCCCCCATCTACCTCAAGATCAAGCAACTGATCGACGAGGGCGAACTGGGCGACCAGGTGACCCGCATCACCTGGATCGCCACCAATTGGTTCCGCACCTGGACTTACTTCGCCATGGGCGGGTGGCGCGGCACCTGGTCGGGCGAGGGCGGGGGCGTTTTGATCAACCAGAACCCGCACAACCTCGACCTGCTGCAGTGGCTCCCCTCGATGATGCCCAATCGCGTCACCGCGATCGCCAACCTGGGCAAGCATCATCCGATCGAGGTCGAGGACGAGGTTTGCGCCATCCTGGAGTACCCCAACGGCGCGATCGGGCAGTTCGTCACCGGCACGGGCGAATACCCCGGCACCGACCGATTGGAGATCGCCGGCGACCGCGGCCGACTGGTGTGCGAGCGGAACACGCTCAAGCTGTTCCAGACCCGCAAGAGCGTCCGCAGCGTCCGCGAAACCAGCAAGGAAGCCTTCGCCCACATCGACACCTGGGAGATCGACGTGCCGATCCCCACCGCCAGGCCCGAGTCGCACAAGACCCTCACGCAGAACTTCGTCAACGCGATCCTCAAAAATGAACCGCTGATCGCGCCGGGCGAAGAGGGCGTCCGCGGGCTGGAGATCGGCAATGCGATGCTGATGGCGGGCGTGACGCGGCAGGCGGTGAACCTGCCGATCGACGCCGGGGCGTTCGATACGCTGCTTGTGGACCTGGAGAAGAAGTATGGCGGGCGGAAGAAGGTGGCGGCACCGGTGGACGCGGTGGTGGACATGGGGGCGAGCTTCGCGAAGGCGTGAGGCCGGGACCGCATCCCGCCGCTTCGTTGACATCCCCACCCCCCTCTCATACTTTCGCCGCTTTCCTACTGGCTACTGTCTGCTTACTACCGACTACCGCGAGGTTTCATGCCCACCCCCGCCTTCAACGACGTCACCGTCCCCGCCAACGGCCAGCCGATCACGATCTCCGGCGGCAAGCTCAACGTGCCCGACCGCCCGATCATCCCGTTCATCGAGGGCGACGGCACCGGGCCGGACATCTGGCGCGCGTCCGTCCGCGTCTTCGACGCCGCGGTCGAAAAAGCCTACGGCGGCAAGCGCAAGATCGCCTGGATGGAAGTCCTCGCGGGCGAGAAATCGTTCAAGAAGCTCAACACGTGGCTGCCGGATGATACGGTCGAGGCGTTCAAGCACTTCCACGTCGGCATCAAGGGCCCGCTGACCACGCCGGTCGGCGGCGGGATCCGCTCGCTCAACGTGGCGCTGCGGCAGATGCTGGACCTGTATGTCTGCCTGCGCCCGGTGCGGTGGTTCCAGGGCGTGCCGTCGCCGGTCAAACATCCGGAGAAGGTGGACATGGTGATCTTCCGGGAGAACACCGAGGACATCTACGCCGGCATCGAATACGCCGCCGGCACCCCCGAATCGCAGAAGATTCTCGACTTCCTTCAGAAGGAGTTTCCGAAAGAGTTTAAGAAGATCCGCTTCGGCACGACCGAGGCGGCCCAGGGGTGGCAGAAGCAGCTCGAGGGGATCGGCGCGCCGCGCCGCGAGGTTGGCGTGCAGGTCGGCATCGGGTTTAAGCCGGTCAGCTACCTGGGCACCGAGCGCCTGGTACACAGCGCGATCGGCTACGCGATCAAGCACAAGCGCAAGAGCGTCACGCTGGTTCACAAGGGGAACATCATGAAGTTCACCGAGGGCACGTTCCGCGACTGGGGGTACAAGGTCGCGAAAGAGTTCTACGGCGCCGTCGAGATCGACGGCGGCCCCTGGTGCAAGATCCCCGAAGGAAAACCCGGCGCGGGCCTGGTCATCAAGGACGCGATCGCCGACATCACGCTCCAGCAGGTGCTCACGCGCCCGGAAGATTTCGATGTGATCGCGACGCTCAACCTCAACGGCGACTATCTGTCGGACGCGCTGGCGGCGCAGGTGGGCGGCATCGGCATCGCGCCCGGCGGCAACATCAACTACGTCACCGGCCACGCCGTCTTCGAGGCCACCCACGGCACCGCCCCCAAGTACGCCAACCAGGACAAGGTCAATCCCGGATCCGTCGTGCTCTCGGGCGTGATGATGCTGGAGTACATGGCCTGGCAGGAGGCCGCCGACCTGATCCTCAAGGGCCTGGAGCGCGCGATCGCCGCCAAGACCGTCACCTACGACTTTGCACGACTGATGCAGGGCGCCAGGGAGATCAAGTGCTCGGAATTCGCCGATGAGATGATCAAGCACATGGGGTGACGCGGTCCGCGAGATATCCATTTGCGAACCCGCAGCGGGTTCTTTGTTCAGCGTCGGCGACGCAGTAATGGAACGATCCCCGCGAGGACCAGCATCCCCATCCCCGGTTCCGGCGCCGCCACGTACACGTCGAACCCGGGACTGTTGTAGATCGTCCCGTAATCCAGGAGGAAATGCCCGTCATCGAAGGACCCGGGTGCGTCGTAGCTCGAGTTCAGACTTCCGCGCGAACCCGGCAACGTCTTGACCTTCGTGAAGCTCGCCAAATCGTAGACGTACGTGTCGTTCTGGCCGAATGCCCACAGGTATCCGTCGGTCAGCGCCGGCGTGACGGCGTTGGCGAACGTCTGCCCGCCCAGCGACCTGAGAATGTTCCCCGTGTCCGGATCGCGCTCGACAAGCGTGCTGTTGTCCACGGAGTAGATTTTGCCATCGGCCCCGAGCGCCACCGACGCACCGCTATCGACGCCGGCGCCGGTCTTCTGCCACACCTGCGTGATGGTCGAGTTTGACGTGTAGTGATACGCCGTCAGCGCCGTCGTCGCGCCGTTGTAATCCTCCATCACGTAGAACTGGCTTCGCGACGGGTCGTAAGCGACGGTGGTGCCCCCGCCCCCGGAAATATTGCCGCTCTGGAAATGGTTGCTCGCCCCTGTGTTGATGTCGAAGGAATAGTACTGCCCGGGCCCGGCGAGGACGACCGAGCTGCCAGCGACCGTCGGGATCGACGCCCCGCCGATGCTGCCCGACTTGGTCCACAGAACGGTGCCCGACGTCGCGTCGAGCTGGATCGCCTGGACGTTGCCGCCGTTGGATACGTACGCGGTCAGCTTCCCGGTCGAGGGGTTATGGTAGAGCGTGGGCGCGTTGGCGATGTTGCTCAGGCTCGCGACCGTGTACTTGAGCGCCCCGGTCGCCGCGTCCAGCACGAACAGCTTCTGAGCATTGGTCCCCTGCTCCTCGGCCTGGTAGACGACCAGCCCGTCGGCGTAACTGGGCTGGGACGGGAAGATGTACTTTCCCGTGTACGTCCAGTTGACGGCGCCGTCGGACAACCGGAACGACCGGATTGACGTCGAATCGCTCCCCACCCCCTGCTGGTTGCGCATGGCGATGACGTCCCCACCGACGATCAGCGGCGTGGCATACCCGGCCGGCGCGCTCCACGACCGCGTGATCGTGCGCGGGTCGAATGACGCCGTCGATCGCCCGGTATGGGCGACGTCGTGCTGGTACATCGTCCATTCGTCCCCGCGGGCGGCCGACGAAACGCCGATCAGGACAATGGCGACAAGAAAACCCCAGTTGCGCATCTTCTCCTCTCCCTTCCCGGAGTGCTTGCGATGTTGCAATCAGTTTGTGGGGAAGATAGCGATCGACGGTCGTGACGGTCAATCGAAAAACGCTCGCCGCAAGTTCCAGCGAACGCTGAGATTATCGTCCCGCCTTCCGTCATTTAGAATGGGGCAAGAGGGCGACACGGCGCGATGCACGTTCCAACGCATATCCTTTCCGGGTGGTGCCTGGGCAACCTCTTGCCTCTGGGCAAGCGGGAACGATCGGGGCCGGGTTGGGGAATCAGCTACTGGTGGCCCTGGCGGCACGGGGCCGGGTATTGGTGGATCAATCCCCACCCGTGGGAGTTCTACTCGTGGCAGAACATCACGGCCGCGTATGCGCTGCTGGGGTGGACGCTGGCGATCGCCTATTTCCGGCGCCGGACCCCCTTGGAAGCCCTGATGCCGGAACTCGACCGGAAACTGGTCCATTGGCCGGCGTCAGGAACTTCATTGCACGCGGAAGCGCCTTGATCCTATGATGTGGGATCGAGGTTGTCGTACCGAGGTGTGGCATGGATTTGATCCGCTGCCCGCGATGTGCCAAGGAGATCCCGGACGTCTCGCGCTTCTGCCGCCGTTGCGGGTGTTCGATCGCCTGGGGGATGGCGGGGGTGGTGCCGCCCCCGGTGATCCCGGGGCTGCCCGGGCGGGGGGCTTTCAGCAGCGATCGTCCCGCGGCGACCCCGTCGAACCGTTGCGGGCCCCGCCGCACCAAATCCTGGCCGCAGTGCACGACGCGCAAGTCGGGCGGCGGCGGATCCGGCGCCGTGCTGACCATGCTGGGAATTGCCGCCGTGACCTTCTTCATGCACCTGCAGCGGACGACGACGCACCCGGTGCTCACTCCGCCGGCGTTCCCCAATTCGGTACGCTATCACCCTCCGCGACCCCTCGAATCCCCCATGACCTACCCAATGCCGATGCGCAGCGACTCGTCGGACCTGGTGTTTCCGACAATCCCGATGCCCCAGGCGCCGCAGGTCCCC